>NZ_WVRJ01000020.1:0-71862 GCF_013110855.1 Ruegeria sp. HKCCD4884 | reverse complement strand
AGGTCGGCATCCTCAACATGAAAGACCTCGTCCGCGCCCTCGTCCCAGCGCATGTCGAACAAAGAACCGTCATGTGAGGGGGCGGGACCTTACGGCGAAAGACCGAGCTGCCCGGGCGCGGAACCATTGATTAGAACGCGTTGGGCCAATCGGCGTGGCGCGCCTCCGCCGTGATGAGCGCGCAGTTAATGTGTTCTTTGCAAACCGCATTCAGCCCAAATGGAATGCCACAGAAAACTATGGTCCCGGAAACCGGTTATGGACTGTCGTTCTTCGGCTGCATGGCTTGGGACAGAGCTGCTCTTGCGCCTTGTTTTGAAACTGCCCGATAGGCGTTCTGAAGCAGGGCGCGAAACTTGGGTTCGGCCGCCAGATCGGTGGGAAAACCTGTTCGAGCTGTTGCAAGCTCGGCAATTTTTGGAAAGCAGCATCGCCGGGTTCGCGGCCACCTCGGTGACCAAAGCCGATATTCTGTCGCAGCGTGAAACGCTTGAGTTGGAGAAACGCTCGATCCAAGCCGGTGAAGACGACTATCGGGCAGATCGTCAGCTTCATTTGCAGATTGCCGAGGCCACGCAAAATTCGGTTCTGGTCAATCAGATCGATACGCTTTGGCATCTCAGGGAATGCAGTCCGATGTGGGACAGGTTGCATTCTCGCATATTTGACATCGGGTATCGCAGTCAGTGGCTGGACGATCACGCAGCTGTTCTTGAATCCCTGCGTCGTCGCGATGCGGAAGGCGCGCGGCAAGCGATGTGGCAGCATCTTGAAAACGTTCGGTTGACACTTTTGGAACTATCGGATGTTGAAGACCCCGAGTTTGATGGGTTTCTGTACTCCAAATCGGTGTCAGGTTAAGCGCAGGGAACAGGGGGCAGTCATGCTGGAAAGTTGGCGTTGGTTCGGGCCGAAAGACCCTATTCCGCTGGCTCATATCCGTCAGACCGGCGCGCAGGGGATCGTAACTGCTTTGCATGAGGTTCCCAACGGGCAAGAATGGCCGGACGCAGAGATCGCGGCCCGGCGCGAATTGATTGAGGCGGCCGGGCTGCGCTGGGTCGTGACCGAAAGCATTCCGGTTCACGAGGACATCAAGACTGGCGCGCCAGATTGGGAGCGTTACGCGTATATCTGGGCGGAAAACCTGCGGCGTCTGGCCCGTCAGGGCATCCGCAACATCTGCTACAACTTCATGCCAGTGCTGGACTGGACGCGCACCGATCTGAATTTTGCTTTGCCGGACGGGTCTCTGGCGCTGCGGTTCGATTTCACTGCCTACGCCGCCTTTGACCTATTTGTTTTGCGGCGCGACGGAGCACAGGACAGTTATACGGCACAGGATCTGGCGGCGGCGGAAGACTGGTTTGCGGGGGCAGATCAGCCGATGATCGACCGGTTGACGCGCACGGTGATTGCCGGACTGCCGGGGTCAGAGGAAAGCTATACGCTGGATACGTTCCGAACCCGACTTGCCGCCTATGACGATTGCGATCACGCGACACTCAGGCGGCAGCTCACCGCGTTTCTGGAAATCGTTCTGCCAGTGGCAGAAGCCGAAGGGGCAAAGCTGTCGATCCACCCCGATGATCCGCCGATGGATCTGTTCGGCCTGCCGCGGATTGTTTCGACCCAGGCCGATCTCGAAGCCATTGCCGCAATCTCTTCATCTCCGGCGTCGGGATTTACCTTGTGCACCGGATCCTTGGGTGCACATTCCAAAAACGATTTGGTGGCCATTGCTCGTCAGCTCGGGCCCCGCATCCATTTTGCCCATCTGCGCGCAGTGAAACGGGAAGCCGATCCACGGAGTTTCCTCGAGGATGCACACTTGGCCGGCGATCTCGACATGATTGGGGTTGCGCGCGAGCTCTTGCGTATTGAGCGTGTGACGGGCGTTGAAATCCCAATGCGCCCGGATCACGGGCATCGCATCCTTCACGATCAAGAACGAGACTCAGTTCCAGGTTATCCCGCAATCGGGAGGCTTCGCGGATTGGCCGAACTGCGCGGGGTCATGCACACGCTGAATGCTTTTGGCATCTGACAGAGCTCTACTGCAAAGCTCTGAACGCGCACATTTGTTCTTACGATCCCAACGAATTAAGCAGCCGGGCAGTCTTTTCGAGTAATGCCCGTGCCTGCCAGAGTTACAACTGGCACGGTGGTCATGGCGACCTCAACTGCGCATGAGGGTGTGGTCTGGATCGTAGGGGGAAGACGAGATGACCTCTGCCTTGACCAGATCCCCGTACAAATCCAATTGCATTGTGCTGCCAACAGCGGCCAGATCGGGGTTCACGAAGGCATAGGCCAGGTTCAAGCCAACCCGATGCCCCCAATCGCCCGAGGTGATGGTGCCGACAACGGTTTCACCTTGCATCAGTGAGGCGCCGCCGTGGGCCGGGGCGTGGGTCGCGTCGACTATCAGGGTCACCAGCTTTTTGTTGGGGCCGCTGGCGTGACGTTTTTCCAGCGCCGTTTTGCCGATAAAATCGCCTTTACTCAACTTGACGAAGCGGTCCAGTGCTGTCTCGAACGGGTCAAACTCTGTTAGCAAGTCGGCTTTCCAATGCAAGAAACCTTTCTCCATCCGCATGGACTCCACCGCGCGGGCCCCGAACAGCTTCAGGTCGTGCGCCTCGCCCGCCGCACGCAGTGCTAGATAGGCGGCATAGAGCGAAGCGTTTGGTACGTGGATTTCATAGGCGAGCTCGCCTGAGAAGCTGACGCCCATGACAGTGGCCGGGGCAAACCCGATGAAGCACTCTCTGACTGATAGCCAGGGGAAAGCCTGTTTCGACCAATCACCGCGGGAACAAGCGGACAGGACATCGCGCGCCTTGGGACCGGCCAGAACAAGGATCGTCTGGTCGTTGGTCAGAGAGCGTATTTGAACGTCCTCTCCATCGCGTAGGTGCCGGGTCAGCCAATCCATGTCGTGGTACTCACTGGCTGCTGCCGAGCCGTACCAGACCCGCGCGGGGCCCCGGTCGCTGGCTGGGATGTTGGCCACGGTGGCCTCGCCCTTGATCATGCCGTGATGGTTCAGCAGATAGCCCAAACCTACCCGGCCCGCACGTTTTGTTACCGCGCCGCAGAACATGCGGTCTAGGAAGGCGTGGCGGTCCGTACCGGTTATTTCAAACCGGTTAAAGCCGTTGACCTCGCACAGGCCAACATTCTCCTGCACGTTCTTGATCTCAGCGGCGACCACGTCAAAGGCTTCGTCAAAGTTAAAGGTCAGGCTGGGGTGAAAGTCGGGTGAGGGTTTGATGTAATCGACCCGCTCCCACCCGTTCACCACGGTGAACTCAGCCCCTTCAGCGGCCAGAACCGGTGTTAGCGGCGTGGTCTTCGCCGGACGACCTGCGGGGCGGTGTTCATGGGGAAAGTGGAAGCGGAATTCGTTCTGGTAGTCCTCGATGGCTTTCAGCGAGGTCAGTTCGACATTCGCGTGTCCGGTAAAGCGGCGGGGGTCGAGGCACCAGGTGTCATAACACGCCTCGCCATGCACGATCTGTTGCGCCAGCAACCAGCCGTGGCCGCCGCCTTCGCCCAGCCCGGCGCGCAGACCGATGATACAGAAAGCGTTGCGCTTACCCGGAATCGGCCCGACCAACGGTGCGCCGTCGATTGTGTAGGTGATCGGGCCATTCACCACGGATCGGATGCCGGTTTCGCGCAAGGCGGGCATGCGTTCAAACGCGCCTTCCAGCACATCCATGACCCGGTCCAGATCATCGGGGCACAGCGCGTTGACAAAGTTCGGGTCAATCCCGTCCATGCCCCACGGTTTGCAATCCTGCTCGTAGAAGCCAACCAGCAGACCGCCCTTTTCCTGACGGCTGTAATAGTCGCTGATCGGGCAGCGCAACAGTGGCATCCGGTGGCCTGCCTCGGCGATGCCGGGGATGTCCTCGGTCAGGAAATATTGATGCTCCATAGACGCAACCGGGTGATGTACACCCATCATCGCGCCGACTTCGTTGACGCGGTAACCGCAGGCGTTGACCACGATGTCGCAATCAATATCGCCCTGTTCTGTATGCACGGTCCAGGTGTCGTCCTGGTGTTGCGTCAGCGCGGTGACCGGCGTGTTGCGATAGACCTCGGCCCCGGCCTTACGGGCGTGATAGGCCAGTGCTTGGCACAGCTGCGCCGGGTCAATATCGCCATCCAGCGGATCCCAGAGCCCGCCCAGCAGGTTTGTAGTCGAGATCAGCGGATGGCGGCGGGCGCATTCCTCGGCATCGATCACCTCGAAGTCGACACCCATGCCGCGCGCCATCGAGGCAAAGTGGCGGTAGCCCTGCATCTGCGCTTCGGTATTCGCGAGGCGGATGCCGCCATCGGCATGGTGGTAGTTGATCGGGTATTCTGGGTTTTCCGACAGCTCTTTATACAGGTTGATCGAATGCGTCTTCAGCCCGACCATCGTCTGGTTCATGCCAAAATTGGTCACTTGCGCGGCGGAATGCCAGGTCGTGCCACTTGTCAATTCGTTGCGTTCAACCAGAACAACATCGCTCCACCCCTCTTGGGTCAGGTGATAGAGCGTTGAACATCCGGCAATACCACCGCCAATGACGACAACCTTGGTGCGGGATTTCATGTGACACGAGCCTCCGAAAAACAGTTTGCCGAGATAGGCCCGCAGATTAGAAGGCTTCGCAATATGTCGGATAATAATTCAAAGTAAATCGAACTCTAAGTTCGATTTTTTCGAGTTTTTGGCGAGGTCGTTGTAATTGCTTCGGTTAAGCTTCTTCTATCGCGGTCAAAATGCGGCCGAAGGAGCAAACATGGCAGGGCAGCGTGGAAAGAGAGGGGGCCGTCGCGAACGGCTGGCTGCGCGTGCGGCGAAACCGGCTGTCGATCCTTGCCCTCCGGGTCAGGTTGGCGGAGCCTACAAACCGCTCAGCGATGCGGATCTGCGACGCATCTACGACACCGCCCTTGATTTGCTGGAACAGCTGGGTGTTGGAGAGGTGCCGGACCGCCTGCAAAAAGACCTTCTGGCGATTGGCGCCATCGATAATGGCAAAGGGCGTGTCTTGTTTCCGCCAAAGCTGGTGGAGGAGGCCATCGATCAGGCGGCAAAGACGTTCATTCTGCATGGCCGTGATCCGGCCCGATCCATCGAGGTGGGTGGCAACAAGGTTTATTTCGGCACAGGTGGCGCAGCGGTGCAGACGCTGGACTTGGACAGCGGCACCTACAGACCTTCGACCTTGGATGATCTGCACAACTTCACCCGGCTGCAGGACACGCTGGCCAATGTCAGTTGGTACACCCGCTGCTGTGTCGCGACGGATGTGCCGGACAATTTCGATCTGGACGTCAATACCGCCTTTGCGCTGATAAAAAACACAACCAAACCCACGGCAACCTCGTTCACGCTGGCTGAATATGTCGCTCCGATTGTCGAGATGCTGGACATTGCAGCTGGTGGGCCGGGCGAATTTGCCAAGCGTCCGTTCATGAAGGCGCATATCAGCCCGATGATCTCGCCCATGCGTTATGGCGAGGATGCGGTGGATGTGGTCTATGAGTGCATTCGGAACAATATCCCGATTTCGTGCATCACCGCCGCGCAGGCGGGGGCGACCGCGCCCGCCACGCTGGCCGGGTTTCTGGCGCAATCACTGGCGGAAACACTGGCCAGCCTGCTCATGGTGCATGCGATCCAGCCGGGCTTTCCGATGGTCTTTTCCAACTGGCCGCTGGTGATTGACCTGCGCACCGGTGCGTTCTCGGGGGGCAGCGGTGAGACAGCCGTGCTCAATGCGGCCTCGGCGCAGCTGTCGAATTGGCTGGGTCTGCCGTCAGGTGTGGCCTGTTCGATGACCGATGCCAAGGCGATCGATGCGCAATATGGCATGGAGAAAGGTATTACCTCGATGGCGGCGGCCCTGGCCGGAGGAAACCTGATCTATGAAAGCTCGGGCATGACCGCATCCCTGCTGGGGGCTAGTTTTGAGGCGTTTGTGCTGGACGACGAAATGCACTCGAACACTTACCGTGCGCTGCGGGGGATCGAGGTGAGTGATGAAAACCTGGGCTTTGATGCGATCTGCGACGCGGTCCTGGGCGAGGGGCATTTTCTGGGTGGTCAACACACCTATGCGGCGATGGAGCGGGATTATTTCTATCCCACGCTTGCCGACCGTGATGAGCCGCGCACATGGGCGGAAAACGGGGCGCAGGATGCATGGGCCCGCGCCCGAGCCCGGGCACAGGACATCCTGGCCGAACACAAGCCCCAATATCTGACGCCCGAGCAAGAGCGCGAAATTCGCGCGAGGTTCAATATACTAAGCCCGTCTTAGCCATTGCCAGATGGCCGGGACATATGATCAGGCTTCGTATCTTTCGATCCATCAGCTCCAGCAAGGATCGGGATCAATCCAGCGTCGCCACGATGGACTAGGTGCGGGAAAAGCTTTTGACCGGAAGGCGGAGCAGCCGAAGTCTGTTTCAAAACCGTTGGGCGTGATCAAACAGCAAAGGCGTCTTGATGCTCCATCCGGCCCCAGCCGCGACCATCGCCACTAAAGTCTGATTGGTGCTGCGTTCGAAGAGGTTGTGTTACCTGCAGCTGGAGGGAATTCAGTTTGACCTGACTTTTGGTTCCGTACGCCAAAGATGGATGCCAAATCCGATCATAGCAAATTGCACAAACAGGCGCGTTATCGCGGCCCAAAGAGGCGCGACAACCGGATCGGGCCGGAACAGGTCCCAGATGTGGAACGGCAAATAGGCGGTGCACAACATTGCTGCGAACAGCCCGCCAAAGGCTCGGAATTTAGGTAAGACCAGGGCAGCGGCAATTGCGATCTCGGCGACACCGGCCAGAATATGCGCAGGAGTCTTGGGAATGAATGATGGCATGAACCCATCAAATACAGCCGGATAAACAAAATGGGTTATCCCGCCCGTCATCAGGAACAGGGCAAATAGCCAGACAAACAGCGTTTTGATCACGAGCCGCTCCGTGTGATGGGAGAATTTACAAATGGTCCGGGCGAAGCTTTTGCGCCGCCCGGACCTGTTTCGTGAGTGAGGGGGATATCGAGGGGGTCTGTCTTTAAGTGGTTATGCCGCGTGTGCGACGGCAGGCAGGTTGAATTCAAACCCGACCAGCTGCTCGCTTTTTGCCCACAACTGACGCTGCTTTTCGAGATCCAGTGCGTGATCTTTCACCTTGGCGTCGGAAACCGGGCCGCGGGATTCACCCATTTTTTGCGGGCCGTAATATGCGCCACGCTTTGCTTCGGTTCCGGCGGCGGCAAGCACCGTCGGATAGGCTCCGGCTTCGGGGCGTTGCGCGGCCAGTTTGTTCATCACGGCCAGCATGGCTTTCATAAAGCCGGTCGGGCCGGTAGATTGCAGGTTGGTATCGGTATAGCCAGGGTGGCAGGCGACGCAGATGGCCTTGCTGCCGGCAGCCTTTAGGCGACGATCCAGTTCAAACGCGAACATCAGGTTCGACAGTTTGGACTGGGTATAGGCCTTCATTGGCGTGTATTTGGTGTCAGTCATGAAATCATCCAGATCCAGAGGTCCGTACTTGTGAACCAGGCTGGATAGCACAACAACACGGCCTTCGGCAGCTTCAACCAGATCCAGCAGCAGGCCGGTCCATAGGAAATGGCCAAGATGGTTGGCCCCCATCTGCAGGTCAAACCCATCAACGGTCTTTTCCTGCGGGGTCATCATGATGCCTGCGTTGTTGATGAGGCCGTCGATTTTGGTATAGCGACCGCGCAGTTCCTCGGCCGCCTTGCGGACCGACGACAGATCGCTGAGGTCCATCAGGATCAGATCAACTTTCCCTTTCGAGGACGGCGACAGCTTGCGCTGTGCGGTTTCACCTTTTGCGCGTGAGCGGCAGACCATTACAACGTTCGCGCCTTTTTCACCCAGCATCCGGGCGGCTTCATAACCGATGCCCGAATTTGCGCCGGTGATGACATAGGTCTTGCCATTCAGTTCCGGGAGTTGCGAGGGCTTCCAGCTACTGAAGCCCGAGTCAGTGATTTTCTGTTCCATCCGAGGGGGTCCAATCGATATAGGTTGCAAACGGGTATATTCTTGTGTACTCTATTTACAAATACGACCCAAAATGTCAATAAGGTAAAAATGAAAAAATCGTCAAACGCTTTCGAAGTCCTGTCTGTCTTTGCGCAATATGGCTTTCGCAAAGTGTCCATGAATGACATTGCCGAAGCTGCTGGTTTGTCGCGTCAGTCGATCTACAACCAGTTCGGATCGAAAGAAGCCGTTCTGGAATGGGCTGTCAGAACAGTGCTTACATCGATGACCAATGCGGCACTTGATGTTCTGAGCCAGGCAGAAGGTTCGCCCCGGGATGTTCTGGCCCGGGCGTATCAGACTTGGATCGGAGATCACGTGGCCATATGGCGGGGCACGCCTCATGGTGCCGAGATTATGGAATTTGCCATCGAATCCGCGTCAGATGCCGAAATGGATTACAGCGCAGAGTTCGAAAAAGCCCTGTCGGGTTATTTGGTGAAAGCAAACGTGGTGCCAACACCCGAAGCGGCGGCGGATTTGGCCTTTCTGCTCACGACTGTATCAACCGGTCTTTTGCTAAAGACCACAACCAGCGAACAATACGCCGCTGGCATGACCCGCGCTACAAGCGTGCTTCTGGCTCATAGTACCTGAACCGGATTTGAACGGAATCGGTGCCCGCAAATGGGTGCTGAGAAGGGGAAAAGAAACGACCACTTTGGCTCTGATTCCGGTTCTCCATTTTGTTGACGAGCGAACATTTCGGCAAAGTGTTGGCTATCAGTTGGAATCCTCGACCAACCATTTGTAGACCAATGCAGCCCGATCCGAAGAGGTGTTGTGTAGCACGACATAAAAGTCCAAAGGGGCTGACAGTGTCTGTGGCAATAACTTGGCCAGTTTGCCTGACCTAACCAAACCTGCGGTCAGCCCTTCCCATCCCAGTACGGCGCCCATGTCATCCTGTGCCGCTTGCAGGGCAATGGTGTAATTGTTCACCCTGTGCCCCGATTTGAGTGAGCCGGAGTAACCCAAGCCAGCCGCCCATTCCTGCCAACCTGTCCAATCGGTGCCGGGCGCGTCCAGATGTATAAGTGGGATTTTGGGCAGGTCCTGCAGCTGTTCGACTTTATTTTGCCGAACAAATTCAGGGCTGGCCAAAGCCATGATCCGGTCCCGGAACAAAACATGATGCGTGCCACGTTCGCGTGACGCGTCACCATACCTGATGCTTATGTCACACTTTTGCGTGTCGTATCCCAAATCAGTGACGACTTGCGTGACAGAGATATGCCCGAAATTCTTCCAGAACTGTGCCAAGCGCGGTGTCAGCCACAACGAGCTGACTGCAGTGCTGGATCGTATCGTCACACCTGAACGATCGTATTGCGAGCGTAACTGCTTGAGTGCCTCGCTGATCCCCTCAAACCCGCGTTGCAAAGCAACCAGCAAATAAGCACCGCTTTCGGTGAGTTCCACACCGCGATGATGGCGCTGGAACAACGCGCAATTGAGTTCAACCTCGAGTGCTTTGACCTGATGGCTGATGGCGGCCGGAGTAACGTTCAGTTCACTGGCGGCCCGTTTGAAGCTGACATGGCGGGCGGCGGCTTCGAAACTGATCAGCGAGCTAAGCGGTGGGAAATCGTAGGGACCATAGGGCAAGGTGGTTTGACCTGTATTATGAGATTTCGGTGTATTTAAGTTATCATAGGCGTATTCGCATTAGTTGAATTTGCCCAGAGTGAATTTTTTTGCGATTGCGGTCTTGGCCCGTGAGCGCAAAGAATTGGGTAAAGCAGCATGTGCTGCGCTGAATCCCTGACACACCAAGTTTCCGCCTTGCGGAACGACGTTGGTCGGGGTGTCAGCGCAGTGGGAGAGGAGAAAACAAATGCAGTCACATGCCGAAGTTGTTGTTGTAGGGGGCGGCTGTGTCGGAGCCTCGATTCTGTACGGCTTGACCGAGCATGGGTGCACCGATGCCGTGATGTTGGAACGGACGACGTTGACCTCGGGCTCGACCTGGCATGCGGCGGGCTTGTTGGTGACTTTTGTACGCTCTCACAACGTGTCGAAGATGACGATGGAGACCATCCGCATCTACACCGAGGTCGAGGAAAAGATGGGCAGCTCGGTTGGGTTGCGCAAAGTCGGCCAGCTGCGCGTTGCTAACACTGAAAAACGCTGGGACGAATTCCAGTCTTATATCTCGATTGCCGAAGCCGCCGGCGTGCCGTGCAAACTGCTGACCCCGGAACAGGTGGCCGAGGTTCACCCGTTGCTGAACCAGTCTGAACACATCCGGGGCGGTATCCTGCATACCGAAGACGGCTATGTGAACCCCGCTGACATCACCATGGCGATGGCAAAACTGGCGCGTGATGCAGGGGCGAAAGTTTATCAGAACACCGAAGCGCAGTCTTACGAAAAGTTGGAGAGCGGGCTTTGGAAAGTGACCACCGACAAGGGTGAGATTACCTGTAGGCATCTGATCTTCGCCACCGGCAACTACGCGCGCGAAAACGCACGGCGGGTGGGGTTGGATCTGCCTTGTATTCCAATCGTACACCAATACTGGACCACCGAGACCGTGCCGCTGCTGAAGGAACGTCGTGCACAGGGGCTGCCGGAATTCCCGATCCTGCGCGACGAGGATTACGGCGCATATCTGCGCGAGGATGTGGGCGGGATTCAGTTCGGTCCGTATGAATTCACCAAGGACCTCAAACTGTTTGCCGAGGATCGCGTGCCGCCTGATTTCGGGGCCGATCTGCTGCCTGAGGATTTCGATGCGGTGGAAACCCAATGGGAGCGCGCCATCGAGCGTGTACCGACCCTTGGCGAGGTTGGTATCAAGGCCAACACTCGCGGCCCATTCCAAATGACCCCGGACGAATTGCCGTTGGCGGGCCCCGCGCCGGGGCATGACAATCTGTGGCTGGCCGAAGGTATGCCGGGCGGTATTCTGTGGGGCGGCACAGTCGGCAATCGTCTGGCGAAATGGATCGTGAACGGTGATCCGGGTATGGACATGTCCGAACTCGACCCACGCCGTTTTTCCGACTACGCCTCGAAGCGCTGGACGATGGACAAGGTGCGCGAGACCTGGGGTACCCATATGGACGCGCATATTCCGGGAGAGGACTTCCCGGACGCGCGCCCGATGAAAACCATGGGGTCTTATGATCTGTTAACCGCACATGGCGCGGTCTGGACCAGCTTCAACGGATATGAGTTCCCCCGGTGGTTTGCCAAATCCCCCGCGGAGGCGATCCCCGAACACAGCTTCCGCCGCACCGACCACATGGAACTGGTACAGGCCGAGGTCCGCACGACCCGCGAAGAGGCCGGGTTCATCGAAATGTCGCCGATGACCAAGTTCACCGTGCGCGGCCCCGGTGCCGCAAAATGGCTGGACAGCCTGATGGCCAACAAGTTGCCGAAGATTGGCCGCATGACCCTGTCGCTGATGTTGAACGACAAGGGCGGAATGGATGCGGAATACACCATCGTTCGATATGCCGAGGACGATTTCTATCTGATCTCGACCCCGAACTGGCGGGCGTACAATTGGGATCAATTGCAGCGCCTGCTGCCCAAGGATGGCTCGGTCGTGTTGGAGGATATCTCGGAACAGCTGGGCGTGATTGCTTTGGCCGGTCCGAAAGCTCGTGAGATCCTGCAACCGCTGACCGACAACGACCTGTCGAACGAAGCTTTCCCGTGGCTGTCGGCGCAGATGGGTGAGGTGGGCTATGCCAAGGGCGTTCATCTGTTGCGCGTCTCGTATACCGGCGAGCTGGGATGGGAGCTGCACCACCCGGTCGGATATAACCGCCATTTGGTTGATCTGCTTCTCAAGGCTGGGGTAAAGCCCTTTGGCCTGGAAGCCTTGGAGTCGATGCGGCTTGAGAAATCCTATCGCGCGATCAACCGCGAGATTTGCAAGGACATGACACCTTACGAAGCTGATCTGGGTCGCTTTGTGGCCATGACCGAAAAGGTCAATGGCGAGATGGTCGAGCGGGAGTTCATTGGAAAGGCTGCGCTGCAAAAGCAAAAGGCAGAGGGTGGTTACAACACGCTGGTGACTCTGAAGCTGCCGTTCTGCGATACCTCGGTTATGTTTGACGAAGGTGTGTACGCCGATGGCAAGCTGATCGGGCGTGTCACCTCGGGTGGATTTTCCTACTACTGCAACCACGACATCGCGATGGCCCTTGTGCCACAGGACATGACCGCACCGGGCACGAAAATGCAAGTGATGGTTCACAATGAAATGCGCGATGCCGAGGTGATCGACATCTGCGCTTTTGACCCAGCCAGCGCGCGCGCCCGGGCCTGAGAAGGAGAGCTGACATGGCACAAGCACGAGGACGGTCCAGCCGTGGCGGTGGGCGCGCGGCACGCGTTCAGGCCCGCACCAACCCACCCCCGGTCTACCTGTCGACTCTGAACCGAAAGGTCGGACCGATTGACCTGTTGGGTCCTGAGGGGGTCGAGCGTATCCACAACGCTGCGATGACCATTCTGGAAACCACCGGCATTGAATTCCGCGATCCGGTGGCGTTGGCTGACTGGAAGAAATACGGCGCGGACGTGCAGGGCGAACGCGTTCGTATCGGTCGCGACATGCTGATGGATCTGATTTCGTCGGTGCCGTCGGAATGGGCTTATGCGGCACGCAACCCAGAGCGGTCTTTGCGTGTGGGTAACGAGCACTCGGTCTTCGCGAACGCCTATGGCGCACCCTTTGTCTATGACCTTGACGGCGTGCGTCGCCCCTCACAGCTGGAGGATGCGCAGAACTTCTTCAAGATGAGCCAGATGAGCCAGTCGATGATGGTTCCGGGCATTTTGCCGGTGGAACCGCAGGATGTTCCGGTTCCGCAGCGCCATCTTGAGCTTGTCCACGCGGCGCTGACGCTGACCGACAAGCCGATCAAGGGTTCGGTATTGTCAGAACAGGCGGCGCGTGACTCGGTGGATATGACCCGGATCGTGTTCGGAGAAGAGTTTGTAGATAATAACGTAGTCATGGCTGCGCTGCTGAACTGCAACACGCCGCTGGTCTGGGATGAGACCATGCTGGAAAGCCTGCGCGTCTATGCAGCGGCCAACCAGCCATGCCTGCTGTCGCCCTTTGTTTTGGCAGGCGCTTCGACCCCGGCCAGCCCGCAAGGCGGCGTGGCGCTGTTGATTGCGGAATCCTTGGCGGGCATGGCCTATAGCCAGATCATCCGACGCGGCGCGCCGATGGTTCTGGGTGTGGCGATCATGGGCGTGTCTATGAAAACCGGCGCGCCGATGATGGGGTCGCCTGAGCCGGGATTGATGAACCTGTTGGTGGGTCAGATGGCGCGGTTCTATCAGGTGCCGTGGCGGACCTGCACAATGTGGACCGGGTCAAAATCGCCCGACATGCAGGCCGGTTTTGACACGGCCAACACAATGTGGCCCGTGCTGCTCGGCGGAGCGAATTACATCGTGCACTCGGCCGGTTTTCTGGAAGGGGCGTTGGGTGTCAGCTACTCGAAATGGGTGCAGGACACGTTGCAGCTTGAGAATTTCCATCGCTTCTTCAGCGGACTTCAGGACGAAGATCTGGACCCGTTGCTGGATGACATCGCCCGGATCGGCCCCGGAGGGCATTTCCTGGGTACGGACCACACGCGTGAAAACCCGATGCATATGAACCACTTGCAAAACAACGACAGTTTTGAACAGTGGGAGGCAGAAGGATCGAAAACGGCTGAGGTTGTTGGCAATGAAGCCGCGCGGCGGATGCTGGACAACTATGTGCAGCCTCCGATGCCTGACGATCAACGCGGTGCGCTGGACGAGTTTGTTGCCAAAAAGCGCCGGGAATACAGCAGTTAACCCTGACGTGGGCGCTGGCGCGCCCCGTTGCGCCCTACAAGGACAGGATCACCCAGATGACGGAAATCTCGACGAAAACGCTCTCACTCGCAGAGGTTAGGGAACTGGCCAAATCGGTCCTTGTGGCTGCGGGCATGGATGCACATGGCAGTGCTGTTTTGGCGGAAATCGTCACCCGGTCTGAACGGGACGGTCCCCGCAGCCACGGGCTGCGCATGTTGCCGGTATATGTGCAAAGCTTCACTTCGGGATATGCCAATCCGACGGCGTCGCCCAGGGTTGAGCGTATTGCCCCCGGCGTTTTACGCGGGGATGGTGACAACGGGTACTATCAACTTGCAGCCGGCATGGCGCGGGATGAACTGGTTGCAATGGCGCGTGAAAACGGCATTGCCTCTTTCACCTGCGCCAATTGCCACCATCTGGCAGCGTTGCGTTTTGACACCGAACCACTGGCCGAGGCGGGGTTGGTGGCGCTGGGAGTTGTGAACTCATTGTCTATGGTGGTGCCGCAGGGCGGTGTGCGGCCGGTATTCGGAACGAACCCGATGTCTTTCGCCTGCCCGCGCGAGGGGGCCGAGCCGGTTGTCTGGGATCAGGCGTCATCGATGGTTGCGCTGATGGATATTCGTATGGCCGCGGCAGAGGGGCACGATCTTCCGCGCCCGGCGGGTTTGGCCCCGGATGGTCAGCCCACTGCCGATCCAAATGCCATTCTGGAATCCCGAAGCCTGCTGCCCTTTGGCGAGCACAAAGGGGCCGCGATTGCCTTTCTGATCGAAGTCTTAGGCGCGGCGTTGGCCGGTGGCACGCTATCGGTCGACAATACCGAGCGTGTAGAGCATGGCGCTTTGAACATCAAAGGCGGGGCCACGTTGATCGCAATTGATCCTACGCGCTTTGGAAACCCGGGTTTCAATGACTACGTCAAGCGTATCTGTGCGGAAATCGAAGGCAACGGCTCGGCCCGTGTTCCGGGTGACGGACGGTTGAAAAACCGCGCCACCGCTCAGGAACAGGGCGTAGTTGTTAGTATGGAGTTGTTGTCGCAACTGCATGATTTGCAATAGGAATGCTGCAGATGGAAGAGGTCGCGGTTGTCGGCGGTGGCATTGTTGGCATTTCATGTGCGCTGGCGCTGCAGGCTGAGGGACATCAGGTTACGGTTTTTGAGCCCAACACCGTCGGTGAGGGGGCAAGTTGGGCGTCATGCGGTTGTATTGCCGTAGGTGAAATTGTTCCCTTGTCGCAACCCGGAATGATGTTGAAAGTGCCCGGATGGTTGCTAGACAGCGAAGCGCCCTTGTCGTTGCGTCCCAGTTCAGCGTTGAAGTTGTTGCCGTGGTTCACGCGGTTCACAGCGAACGCTCGCCCGTCAAAGATGCGCGCCATCGCGGCGGATCTGGCGCGGCTGACATTCTCGGCCACGGCGGATTTCAAAGCCCAGTTGGATGACATCGGCCACCCGGAATTGCTGATCGAGCGCCCGATCATCAAGCTGTTTGACGATGACGCTGACAAGGCGACTATGGGCGCTGCCTTTGATCTTGCGCGCGAACTTGGATGCACTATTGACGAGATTTCGGGCCATGAAGCTCATGAACTCGACCCCGCTATAGCGCCTGATTTCAAATATGCCGCGTTGTTGCGCGACTGGAGCTATGTGACGGATCCGAAACGTTTGGTTGAAGTTCTGCATCAAACGTTCCTAAAGCGGGGCGGCATCGTCAAACGGGCAGGGGCTGCAGGGTTCGACCGAGAAGGTCGACAGGTGCGCTCGGTCAGGCTGACCGATGGCACGGTGGCGCCAACAGGACGCGTTGTTTTGGCTGCTGGCGCCCGATCCAAAATGCTGGCGCGAGATTTGGGCGTTCCAATCCGGTTGGAAGGCGTGGCCGGATACTTAACGGCTCTGTCTGATCCGGGTCTGGAACTGAAGCACACGATTTTTTATCCAAAGGGAGGGTTCGGAGTCACGCCATACGATGGGGCCCTGGCTGTCGCCGGAACGATTGAGTTCGCAAGTTTGGATGCAGCGCCGAACTGGAACCGGGCGGATGTGCTTGTCCGGCGGGCGCATCGTGTCTTGCCCGGCTTAAAAACAGAAGAAGCTGAACGACGTATTGGGTATCGCCCCTTCACCCCTGACACGCGTCCGATCATTGGGCGCAGTGACCGTCTGGACAACGTTCATTTCGCCACGGGTCATGGTCAGCTTGGGCTGACTTTAGCGGCCACCACGGCCCGATTGGTCGCGGCTGATATGGCCGGGCAAAGCCCTCATGTCGACATAGGGGCCTTTTCACCAGACCGCTTTGCCTGATGGTAACGCACAGGTCATTTGGCTGACTGGGGCGGGTGAAGTTCAACAGAGGTTTAGGCGAGCCGAGCGCCCTGCGTATCGAAGCGATAACTGCGATCCGGTGTGAAACCAATATGTATCTTTTGGCCGGTTGCGACCTCGTGTTGACCGAACAGGCGGGCTGTAACCTGATGACCTTGCATCATTGCGATCACGTTGGTGTCCCCTCCCAAATGCTCGACATGGGTCACTTGTGCGCTCAAAGGGCTTTCATCTGTCAGATAGAGGTCTTCGGGCCGGACCCCCATTGTGATGTCTGTGCTTTCTCCAACTAAGCTGGCGGGGAAGAAATTCATCGATGGTGCGCCAAGGAAACCGGCGACAAATTGATTGGCAGGATTGTTGTACAACTCCATCGGGCTGCCAACCTGTTCCACACGCCCGTCGCGCAACACGACGATCTTGTCAGCCAACGTCATCGCTTCGGTCTGATCATGGGTGACATAGATCATCGAGGCATCGAGCTGCTGGTGCAAGTTTGCGATTTCAAGCCGCGTGTTCATACGCAAAGCTGCGTCCAGATTGGATAGGGGTTCGTCAAACAAAAACAATTTGGGTTCGCGTACGATGGCTCGGCCTATGGCAACGCGCTGACGCTGGCCGCCGGACAATTCAGACGGGTAGCGGTCGATGTAAGGTTCAAGGTTCAGCATCTTACTGGCCTTGGCAACACGTTCCTCGATGACCTGCTTGCTTTGACCTTCCTGTTTCAGCGCCAGCGACATGTTTTTGCGCACGTTCAAATGGGGGTAAAGCGCGTAGCTCTGGAACACCATCGCGATACCGCGTTTTGAAGGCGGGGTGAGGTTCATCACTTCGCCGCCTATGCGCACTTGGCCTGATGTAACATCCTCAAGCCCCGCGATCACACGCAGAAGAGTGGACTTTCCACAACCCGAGGGGCCGACGAAGACGACAAACTCACCGTCTTCCACTTCGATGTTGATGTCCTTGAGCACCTCAACAGTGCCAAAGGACTTGTTCACGTTCGTAAGCGTCAGGGCGGTCATGTGCGTGCCTCTTTCAGCGAAATGGGTTGGCCAGTACGGATGCTTTCGTCTGCTGCCAGACAGATGGCCAGCGATTGCACGGCGTCATTCATGTGGCGGGTTAGATCGATGTCGTCAGCAATAGAGCGCAGCATATAGGCCTGCTCTGCGTCGCAAAGCTCCTGATGGCCGGGTTCGTCGGGCATGTCGATCTGCCTGTCCCCTTCGGGGCGGTGGACCAAAATGCCGCCGACCTTGGTGTGGCCGTCGATATCTGAGGATGCGCCCTTGTTGCCATCGGTGATCGAAACCGACCCGTTGGGCGAGACGATGTCTTTCACGAAAAACGCGGTCTCAGACATCATCGGGCCCCAACCGGCCTCGTACCAACCGACCGAGCCGTCCTCGAAGACCACCTGAAACTGTCCGTAATTGTACATATCTTCGGCGATCTCATCGCTCAGGCGCAGGCCCATGCCATGTACGCGCACCGGGTCCGAATCCGTGATCTGGCACATCACATCGACGTAATGCACGCCGCAATCGACGATGGGCGAGGTGGTTTGCATTAGCGCCTTATGCGTTTCCCACTCGGCCCCGCTGCTTTGCTGGTTGAGGTTCAGGCGAAACACATATGGCCCGCCAAGGTCACGCGCCTCGGAAATCAGGCGCATCCACGACGGGTGATGGCGCAGAATGTAGCCGATCACCAGTTTGCAGTTGGTTTGGGTGGCCTTTTCGACAACGCGTTTGGCATCGGTCACTGTGGTGGCCAGTGGTTTTTCAACGAAGACGTGCGCGCCAGCTTCCATCGCGGCGCAGGCATAATCGGCATGGCTATCGGAATAGGTGGCGACAACGACCAAATCCGGATTTGTCTCGGCCAACGCCGAGTGGAAGTCCGAATAGGCAGGATACTGGCCCAGCTCGGGGTGATCCACATGACCGGACCTGTTCACCAATCCCACGATTTGCGCGTCCGGATGGTGGTGATGGGCCAGCGCGTGGCTGAGGCCCATATTGCCAAGGCCAGCAATCAGAACTCGGGTCATTTGACAGCTCCTGAAGTGATGCCGCGGATCAGTTGGCGCGAGAAGATGACATAGAGCACCAGCACCGGCAGGATTGCCATCGACAGGGCCGACAGAACCGCATTCCAATCGGTGACGAATTGACCGATGAAGACCTGACTGCCCAGCGTCAGGGTTTTGGTCTCCTCCGCCGGGGCGAGGATCAGCGGGAACCACAGATCGTTCCAGATCGGGATCATGTTGAATACCGCGACCGTTGCCATGGCAGGGCGGACGAGCGGCAGGACAAGACGGAAGAAGATCGTATATTCCGACAACCCATCGACCCTGCCTGCATCCTTCAGGTCGTCGGACACCTGTCGCATGAACTCGGACAGGATAAACACCGCCAACGGTAATCCTTGTGCCGTGTAGACAAGGATCAAGGCCCAAAGCGTGTTCACAAGCCCGGTGGCCACCATCATCTCGAGGATCGCGACAGTACCGATACGGATTGGAATCATAATCCCAAGCGCCAGATAGAGACCCATCAGCAGGTTGCCCTTGAAGCGGTATTCACTGAGGGCAAAGGCCGCCATGGCACCAAAAAGCAGGATGAATGCCAGCGACACCACCGTAACGATCATCGAATTCTGGAAATAGAGGAAGAAATCCCCTTGTTTCATCACCGTCTGGTAACCGATCAGCGAAAAGCTCTCAGCGTCGGGCAGGGCAAGCGGTTCGCGAAAGATGGCGCGGCGGGTTTTGAAGCTGTTGATGATGATGACGAAGACCGGGAACAGGGCGATCAGCGTGTAAAGGATCAGCGCCCCGTGCATGGCGGCGGTGTTCAGCGGGTTTTGGCGTGCTTTGTTCATGGCCATGCCCTCACAACTGGTACCGGCGCATCCGGGTCTGGATGCCGAAGAGGTAGATGCAGACCCCCACGAGGATGATCGCGAACATGGCCCCAGCGATAGCGGACCCCATATGCGGATCTCCCAATTGCAATTGGAAGCCAAAGAAGGTTCGGTACATGAATGTACCAAGGATATCAGTTGAGAAATCCGGCCCAGCTAGCGCGCCTTGCGACACGTATATCAGGTCGAACGCGTTAAAGTTGCCCACAAATGTCAGGATCGAGATGATGCCGATGGACGGCAATATGAGAGGCAGTTTGATTTTCCAGAACGCGGAAGCCCCGGTAATCCCATCGATCTCTCCGGCCTCAAGGATTTCTTCGGGGATCGACAGGAGGGCGGCATAGATCAACATCATCGGGATACCGACGAATTGCCAGACCGACACCAGCGCTAGCGTTGTCAGTGCGTATTCTTCTTTACCCAGCCACGGTGCAAACAGTGACTTTAGACCGATGGCGTCCAGCATCGACGGCGCGATACCCCAAAGGGGTGACAGGATCAGTTTCCAGGCGAAGCCAACGATCACAAAGCTTAGGATCGTGGGGATGAAAATCGCCGAACGGTAAAGCGCAGCGAACCGCAAGCGGGGATGTGACAAGATTGCCGCCAAGGCGATGCCGATGGGGTTCTGCACCAGCATGTGGATCAGGAAAAACCAGAAGTTGTTTCCCAACGCGTTCCAGAACTGTTCGGACCAGATCGGGTCGAAAAACAGGGTGCGGAAATTTTCCAAGCCCACATAGACGCGCGCCTGATCAACCTCGCTGAACAGTGCAAGACGGAGGGTGTTGAACAAAGGGAAGATCATCACCGCCGTGTAGACCAGAACCGCAGGGGCAAGGAAAACGGCGATGTGCCAGCGGATGCGGCGGGTCTGCATGACGGTCTCCGGGAAAAGGTCCGGACGCGAAACCCCGCGTCCGGTGATGGTTAGCGCTCAGGCTTTACTGATGGGGTGCGTACCAACTGGCCAAACCGTCCTGCAACTGCTGGCCCAACGCCTCGGGGCTTTCCGTGCCTTTAATGGCAGCGACAGATGCACCCCAGGTTTCGTTTTCCAGGTTTGGCGTGCCACGCGACAGGATCTGATAGGTCGAACGGATTGTGCTTTCACACTCATCCCGCCAGCCGACGATTTCCTTGGCCAGCGGGTCTTCCAGCTCGACCGGAGTGTTGGACAGGGGGAAGAACCCGGGAACCGCGTTGCCAAAGATGCTGGCGAATTCCGGGCTTGCGACCCAGGACAGGAAAGTTTTTGCGGCCTCTTGGTTTTCACTGGCCGCGTTCAGGCCGATGCCAATGTCAGTGTGGTCAGAGATATAGCAGGTGTCGCCTGCATTCTGGACCGGAGGTTTGAAAGCGCCCATTTCGAAATCGGCCTGCGTATTGAAGCCAGCGATTTCCCAGCTGCCCGCCGGGTAGATTGCGGCGCGACCGAGGGTAAACAGGTTCTGACTGTCGGGATAGGTTTGCGCTTCGTATCCGTCGCCCAGATAGTCCGCCCATTTAGCCAGTGTCGCATAAGGTGCAACCCATTGCGGGTCCGTCAGTTTCTGCTCGCCTTTTATCAGCGCCAGGCGGCCTTCTTCGCCTTTCCAGTAGTTCGGGCCGATATTGTTATAGCCCATCGTGGCAGCTTCCCACTGGTCGTTTGTGCCCATCGCCATTGGAATATAGGTACCGTCTTCCTTGATCTTGTCCAAAGCGGCAAAGAACTCGGCCTCTGTGGTGGGGACTTCAAGGCCCAACTCATTGAAGGCGTCTTTATTGTAGATAAAACCGTGGATCACCGACGCCATAGGCACGCAGAAACTGGCGGATGCGTCATCGGTCTGCCATGCGGATTTCGCAACATCCGAGAAATTGCCCATGGCCTCGAGGTCGGACAGGTCAGTTAGGTGCCCGCTTTCGTACAGCGCCAGCGAAGCGTCAAACGGGCGACAGGTGATCAGGTCACCGGCCGATCCGGCCTCAAGTTTCGAGTTCAGAACTGCGTTGTACTCGGCAGGCGCGGAGGGTGAGAAGATGACTTTGATACCCGGGTGCTCTGCTTCGAAGGCGGGAATGATCTTTTCCTGCCATAGGGCCAGGTCGTCATTGCGCCAGCTTTCGATTGTCAGCGTAGCCTCTTGTGCATAAGCGCTTGTGACCAGCGCTGTGCTCATCAGAGCCAGGCTTAGAACTTTGCGTTTCATTTTGCTTCTCCCAGGTTTGTGTTTTCGTTGTTTCGCTTTAATCGGTTCATTGCGGGTCGGAGGTGGCCGTTTGTTTCATCCAGAAGTGCTTGCGCGGCTTCTTCAGATCCGACACCTGCTGCGACGAGTACCGCACATTTGAGGTCGCCGCCCGTGATGTTCAGTGCCGACGCCGCTTGTTTGGGATCAACGCCCGTCAGCTGACAGACGATCCCGTTGGCACGAGCACGTAACTTGTCGTTGTCGGCGCGTAGGTTGATCATCATTCCGTCCTGAATATGGCCCAACTCGACAGCCATCAGTGTGGAAAGCATATTCAACGCAATTTTCTGCGCGGTGCCTGCGCCCATTCGGGTCGAGCCGGATACAAGTTCCGGCGGGGTCTCCAGCAAGACCGCATGGTCCGATAGCTGCAAGAGTTCGGAGCCAGCGTTGTTGGCGATGCCAATGACCTGGGCACCTTTGTCGCGAGCAATGCGAGCGGCCGCGACGGTGTAAGGTGTAGTTCCACTGGCCGAAACTGCGATCAGAGTGTCACGGGCGGAAAGTTCAGCCAACTCATCTGTTAGGGTGGTCGAGATGTCTTCGACATCTCCGGGCATCTCTGCGCTGGAAGGCAATCCGCCCGCCATGTGAATTTGGATCTGATTTGCCGGGATGGAAAAAGTGCCCCCAAGTTCCAGAGCATCCGCTGCAGCCATGAGGCCAGAGGAACCTGCCGCCAAATAGCGCAGAACGCCTTTCGCCCGGACCGTGGCCGCCATGGCCTGTGCCCCGTCACAGATAGGGCCCACCGCATCCAGTGGCGCAGACGCGGCCAAGGCTTGCGACTGCGCCAGAAGGGCGGCGACATCTGACAGCGGGCGCGTGTCGAGCCCGATTGCATTTGGGTGCAACTGTTCTGTCACAGGTGTGTTCAAGTGATTCTCCCCCGGTCTGTCGGCATCATACCTTTTAGATACCATTAGTCTACCATTTTGTTTATTGCCCTCAATAATGCAATTTAACTCGCATTAGGTCGTATTTTGGCCTTCTAAATTCGGCAAAGGTATTATAAAGGTCTCTTCATGACTCGCTGCATGGATAATCTGGTTTTGGCAATAGACGGTGGAGGTACGCGGTGCCGCCTCGCTTTGTCGGATCGTGCTCGAAGCTGGCGGGTTGAGGTTGGGTCGGCGAACGTGTCGACCGATTTCGATGCGTCCTGTGCTGAGCTTTCGCAAGGATTGGCCGCCTTGGGTCAACAAGCTGGCATTGACGTAGCAGACCTCGCCAAAGTGCCGGCATATCTGGGGTTGGCAGGTGTCACGGGGCCCGCGGTAGCTGATCGTCTGGCCGCGGTCCTGCCCTTTACGCATGTGCGCATAGAAGATGATCGCCCATCTGCCCTTCGCGGGGCGTTAGGGCCACGTGACGGGTTTGTTGCACATTGTGGAACCGGGTCTTTTCTGGCCATGCAGCAAGGTGGAAAGCCAAGATTTGCCGGAGGATGGGGGCCGGTGTTGGGGGACCAGGCTTCGGCTCAGTGGGTCGGAAAACGGGCGTTGTCCGAGGTGCTGGAATGTGCTGACGGGGTGATTGCGTCGTCTGAAATGTCCGAACACTTGCTGCGCCGGTTCGAGGGTGCGACTGGTATCGTCAAGGCCGCATCGAGAATGTCTCCTACGGAATTTGGTGCCCTTGCACCTGTCGTCACACAGTCTGCAGGGAAGGGGGACACTGTTGCGATGTCGATCCTTCAGGCGGGTGCCGACTATTTGGCGGACAGGCTGAAAAAGATGGGCTGGATCCTCGGTGTTCCCATTTGCCTGACGGGTGGAATAGGTCCGCACTACGCTGCCTTTTTACCAAAAGACATGCAGCAAGTTTTAACGCAGCCATCAGGCGATCCGCTTTCAGGGGCGATCGCTTTGGCGCATGCGTTCAAAGAGGAGGTCGAACATGAGCGTTGTTGATTTCCTAAAGCCCGAGGGCTGGCTGGGCCAGTCTGCCGGACCACGTTACGTGCAGCTGCGCCAGCGGCTTGAACAGGGAATCGAGGAAGGTATCCTCCTGCCAAACAGCTCTCTGCCGCCCGAACGTGAGATCGCGGAATTGACCGACCTGTCGCGTGTAACAGTCCGCAAGGCCATTCAGGAGTTGGTGCGCAAAGGAACAATCGAGCAACGGCAAGGCTCAGGTTCGTTTGTGCGGGAACCAGTCGCGCGGGTCGAGCAGTCCCTGTCGCATCTGACCTCATTCACAGAAGATATGGAACGGCGTGGTTTTGAAACGACCTCGACGTGGCTGGAGCGGGGTATTTTCCTGCCGGCGCCCGATGAAATGCTGGCGTTGGGCCTGTCGGCCAATGATCAAGTGGCCCGAATCCACCGCCTGCGTGCAGCCGGAGGACGCCCGATGGCCTTAGAACGCGCCGCGCTGCCATTGGACATCCTACCCAACCCAACCGAGGTGACCGGGTCGCTTTACGCCGTACTTGAACAGTCAGGTCATCGCCCGGTCCGCGCGATCCAGAAGATCTCGGCCATCAATCTTGAAGCAACCGAAGCGCGGCTGCTGGATGTCGCCGAGGGGACGGCAGGATTGCGTATTCAGCGTACGTCATATCTGGAAAGCGGACGTGTGGCCGAACTCACCCGTTCCATCTATCGCGGGGATGCCTACGATTTCGTGGCCGAACTGCGCCTATCAAACTGAAAGGGCGGACCTGATGTCCAACCAACTCACGCTTATGCGGCAGGAAATCAACGAAATACCTGTCGCCGTTGACCGCCTGCTGACCGAAGGATCCGAGGCCATCAAATCAGCGGCGCAAGAAGTGCGCGCGCGCGATCCGCGCTTTTTGATTTCTGTTGCGCGGGGATCATCCGATCATGCTTGCAGCTATCTGAAATACGCGTCAGAGCTGTTGCTGGGCCTGCCCATGGCGTCGGTTGGGCCAAGCGTCAAATCGATTTATGGCGTCGATATGCGCTGTCCAAACGCGCTGTGCATATCGGTGTCGCAATCTGGGCAAAGCCCAGACATTGTTCGCCTGACCCGATCGCTGACCCAAGGCGGCGCTTATTCTGTGGCGATCACCAATGATACTGGTTCGGCCTTGGCGAATGTTGCCTCGGCCGCGCTGCCCATTCATGCCGGACCCGAGTTGAGTGTCGCGGCGACCAAAACATTTGTGACGTCTTTGGTTGCGGGGCTTTGGTTGCTGGCCGAGATCAAAGGCGACGCAGATTTGCTGGCGGCCCTCCGCAACCTGCCCAAAGATCTGGAGCAGGCCATTGCCTGCGACTGGGGTGTAGTAATCGATGCGATCGATGGCCAGTCGCTGTTCACGTTGGGCCGCGGAACGTCCTGGGCGATCTCGAACGAGGCGGCATTAAAGTTCAAGGAAACCTGCCAGATTCACGCCGAAAGCTACTCCTCTGCCGAAGTGTTGCACGGTCCGGTTTCAATAGTGGATCAAGGTTTTCCGGTCCTCGCCTTTTCCTCTGGCGACGCTGCCGAGGCAAATATTGCAGAGGTCGCAGATGCACTTGCCGCCAAGGGTGCACAGGTTTTTGCAACGACGGATCGCGTAAAGGATGCTGTTTCTCTGCCGCATGTGCGGACAGCGCATTGGATGACCGATCCTGTCGCTGCCATTGCTTCTTTCTATGGGATGGTTGAAGCCGTCGCTGCGCGTCGCGGCATCAACCCTGATACACCGCGCCATCTTCGGAAAGTGACCGAAACAGTATGAATGGCTCAATCATCACCTTCGCCGGCGGTCCGATTTTTGACGGAGAGACACTGTTTCAAGATCATGCCATTCGGTTTGTAGACGGCACAGTCGACGCGATAATACCGACAAATGAACTGCCGACCGACACAAGGATTGAGGATCTGTCAGGTGACATCCTCAGTCCTGGCTACGTTGATTTGCAGGTGAATGGCGGGGGAGGTGTGATGTTCAATGACGCGCCTTCGGTCGAAACGTTGCAGCGGATCGCTCAGGCACATCGCGGGTTGGGGGCAACTGCAATCCTGCCGACGCTGATTACGGACACGCCAGAGAAAACAACTGCTGCCATACAGGCTGCGATACAGGCGGTGCGCCAGAGGGTTCCTGGCATTGCAGGTCTGCACCTTGAAGGGCCGCATTTGTCGGTGCGTCGCAAGGGTGCCCATGACGGCGCGCTGATCCGCCCGATGGAGGAAGCTGGTCTTGATCAGCTTTTGACTGCCGCCCGCGAATTACCTGCGCTGATGGTCACGTTGGCACCAGAGAATGTTTCGGTTGACCAGGTCAAGGCTTTGACTCAGGCGGGGATTATCGTCTCGCTGGGCCACACCGACGCCTCATTTGACACTTGCATCACTTACGCAAAGGCTGGTGCCCGCTGCGCGACGCATCTGTTCAACGCAATGAGCCAACTCGGCAGTCGAGAGCCCGGTTTGGTGGGAGCAGTGCTTGCAAGCGGGAACCTGTTTGCAGGTTTGATCGCAGACACTGTGCATGTTCACTCCGAAACGATGCGCGCTGCATTTGTAGCCAAACGCGGGCCGGGAAAAATATTCTTGGTCAGCGATGCGATGGCCGTGGCTGGCACTGATCAAACTGCGTTTCATCTGGAAGGGCGGCTTATCCGGCGCGAGGAGGGCAGACTGACACTGCAAGACGGTACATTGGCAGGGGCGGATTTGGACCTGACAACCGCCATACGGAACCTGGTGACTAAAGTCGGAATGCCACTGTCGCAAGCTTTAGCAGCAGCAACCAGTGTTCCGGCTGAATTGATCCTCAAGGGGGCGTCCAAGCCAGTCCGACAACTGTCTGACATGGTGCGAATCTCGCCCGATTTGTCGGAAGTGACACCGGTTCAGTGCGTCACTGATGCTGCTTGAACGGAAAGGGTTTTCTTATTTTCTAATTAGAACCTCTTTGCTGTTTTATGTGCTCAATGAACAGCTTTAGTGGCATCATGCCCCTGTATTCCCGCGGGTAATAAAGGAAAATACCGGGCGTCTGGCCCAGATGGTTTTCAAGAACAGGCTTAAGGTGGCCTGCCCTGATTTCAGCGGCCACAAAGGCCCCGAATGTATAAACCAGCCCCAACCCCCGTTTTGCAAGATCAACCGAAGCTGGCAAAGTGTTTGTGATCAGATTGCCTTGCACTTGAACGGAATACGGTCCCTCTTTGGCTTCAAAACGCCACGGAGCAATCTGGCCAGAAGACTGAAACCTGTATCGAATACAGTTATGCTCAAGAAGATCGCGTGGGTCCATGGGCGTGCCGCGGGCAGTCAGATAGTGCGGACTTGCTGATACAGCCAGTTGCAATGGCTGAGTAAGTCGAACCGCGACCATATCTTGCGCAACTCGGTCCCCCAACCGGAACCCAGCATGCAATTCTTCGCCCAAAATGTCCGAGAGCGCATCCGTCAATGACAGCTCCAGCTCAATCTCGGGAAATTTGGCGCAAAAG
Source organism: Ruegeria sp. HKCCD4884 (assembly GCF_013110855.1). Lineage (NCBI taxonomy): Bacteria > Pseudomonadati > Pseudomonadota > Alphaproteobacteria > Rhodobacterales > Roseobacteraceae > Ruegeria > Ruegeria sp. HKCCD4884. The sequence continues at coordinate 44,995 of NZ_WVRJ01000020.1, read as the reverse complement.
CTGTTCAGGATCGGGCTCACGTATAAATGGTACGCAAAATCAGGCATGGCCAACTTCAGCGTGCCACGGGCGGCATGGCCTGTGCTGCGTGCACTTTCTACCGCCTCGGACAGTTGGTCAAAGGCTGGGCCCGCTCCACGGATGAGCGCACGCCCGGCTTCGGTCAGGCTGATTGAGCGCGTTGTTCTTATGAAAAGTGCCGTATCCAGCTGATCTTCCAGCGACTTTAACTGATGACTCACGGTCGATGGTTTGATGCCAAGTGCGTCTGCGGCGGCCCGCAACGACCCGTGCCTTGCTATGGCGGTGAAGATTTCAAGCGTTGCAAGCGGTAAGCGCATAGGATCCCCGATCTTGGCTTTGTTCGATTCTATACATGAAAGTAGTGAATTTTGGGGGAATTATCACGAAAAGGCTAAATAACTAAGTTCTCGTCATCACAGCATAGACCGGCAGAAAGCGTTGCAGTTGCCCGACGCCTAAGCGCCTGAGAGGACAAGAGATGAGAATCCTGACCAAAGCCGCAGCACTCGTCACCGCAATCATTGCAGGAGACACCGCCATGGCGGCCTCACCGGAAGAAAACATCAAAGTGGTCCAAGACTTTTTTGCCGCCTACGGCGCGAACGATCTGGACGGAATTGCTGCCGTGATGGACGAGGACGTCAAATGGCACATTCCGGGTCGTCACCCATTGTCTGGAACGAAGAACGGGCGTGAGGAAGTGCTCGCCTTCTTCGCACAATTGGGCACAGCCGGGTTCCAAGCCCAGCCGATCTATTTCGGCGCGGATGAAACACATGTCGTGGACATTCATCGCGGTTGGTCGAATGCAGACGGAAAACCGAATGTAGATACGACCTGGGCGCTGGTCTATCGCATCGAAGAGGGCAAGATCGTCGAAGCGACGAACCTTTCTGCCGATCAGGATGCAGCAAATACGTTTTTCTGGTCGCAGTATGATCTGGCTCCGCTGCCGGACCGGCTGGCTGATTGAGTCGCCGAATGGTGAACTCCATGAACGACTATCCCAAAATACGTTCCTTTATCGCAGATTGGTTCGCGCGGTTTGACCGGCTTGATCCGATCGAGGCATTCCTTGAGGACCTACACCCCGATGTGGATTGGGACATGCCGGATGTTGACGCGACCTTGACAGGGCACGCTCAGGTGCGCGCGTGGTATACAGACGTACTTGCAACCTTGCAGCGCCCGACCGAACATCACGTCAGCAAGATAAAGGTCACGCCGGGCGCTGCGGAGTTCGAAGTTCTGTTTCGTGCCACAACCGTGAGCGGAGAACATATCGAAGCGCGGGTTCAGGAAAACTGGCGGTTTGACACGCGTCCCGATGGTCGCCCCCTCATCACCGTTTATTCAGCGAAACTTCTGCAAGAGGCAGACACATGAAAACACTCGTTCTCACCGCGCATCCAGACCTGAGCAAATCCCGGATCAACCGAGTCTGGTTCGATGCGCTTTCAGACGCGCAAGAAGTCACCACACGCGATTTGACCGATATCGGTGGTGCTCAGTTGCATTTTGATATCGAAACGGAACAAGCATTGCTGATGGCCCATGACCGGATTGTATTTCAGTTCCCGTTTTACTGGTACTCTGCGCCGCCTGTCATGAAGGCGTGGATGGATCAGGTTCTGAGCTATGGCTTTGCCTACGGACCCGGTGGGGATCATCTGAAGGGGCGCGAGTTTCTGATCCTTGTCTCTACAGGTGGGCCCGAGCACAGTTACCACGCGGGAGGGTACAACAATTACTCGATGGCCGAGTTTCTGAAGCCTTTCCAGCAAACCGCGAACCTTGCCGGAATGACCTATCTGCGCCCCTTTGTGGCTCATGGGATGGCGCTGGCCTCGCAAGATCAAATCGAAGCGACCGTACCGGACATGTTGGCTCATTTAACCGACCCGGACTTGGATCCAAAAGTTAAACAGGCACGCTTGTTGAAACAACTTGAGGATGACCCGACCAAAGCCGCCGCTGTCAGTTGATCATACCCCCAAAAGAAACCGCCGCACGTTTGGCAAACCGCATTGATGCAGAATTTCAAAAGCGTCTGCATCAGTGCGGGTTCTCTCCTAGGAATTGATATGTAGACTGTAAACACGTCCATTTTGTGCGAGGGGCTCGTGTCCGAAATTGATGCACTGAACCATTGGCTGATTTCTGAAGGACGGTTGTTGGGCGATGAAACCGCAATCGTGCAAGGCTATTGCGAAGGCCTTGTAAAGCTTGGTGTACCATTGGCACGGGCACGGATTGCACAAAACTACTCAAATCCATTGCTCAGCGCATGGGGTATTATCTGGACCCCTGAAAACACCCGTCGCTATACGGTTCCCACGACTGTGCTGTCGACAAGTGCTTGGCATGGCAGCCCATTTGAATACATCGTCACGCGTCGGTGCCCTCTGCGAAAGCGGCTGGCGGACCTCAACCTTGAAGATGAACACCCGATCTATTCAGAACTTGCCGAAGCGGGTGCCACGGATTTTCTGGCCATCCCACTGGAACATGGAAATGGATCGGTTCAAGGCACCAGCTTCACTTCAAATGCTGAAATCGGGTTTTCCGATACGCACATTCGATACATTGAAGAGTCGCGTTACGCACTTGCGGCAGCTTTGGAACCCATAGCGATGCGTCAGTCACAAAAAAGCCTGCTACAGACTTATCTGGGTCATGGTCCAGCGGTGGAGATCGGTCAGGGGCATATTAAGCGCGGGGAACACAGAACGGTTGCAGCCGCGATCTTGTTTGCGGATCTCAGGGGGTTTACCGAAAAGGCCCAGGCTTGGCCCGAGGAAAAACTGCTGGCCATGATGGGAGACTATTTTGAAATGGTGGTCTCGCCAATTCAGAACGCAGGCGGCGATGTGCTCAAATTCATGGGCGATGGCATTCTGGCAGTTTTTGAGGCCGACAACAGCGACGAGTCCACTTGCAGATTGGCAGTCGAGGCTGCTTCTGGAGCCTTGGCCAATCTTGGCGAATACAACAAACAAGCGGATGAACGAAGCCAAGAGGCAATCGAGTTTGTCATCGGCATCGACTTTGGTCCTGTGACATTTGGCAATATCGGCAGCCCTGATCGGTTGGACTTCACAGTTGTAGGACAGACTGTCAATCTCGCTAGTCGTGTGCAGGATCTTTGTAAGATACTGGGTGAAAAGACCCTGATCACTTCGCGTGTTGCGAAACACATGGGAAACATGGTTCAGTCCGTTGGTCGTCACGCTGTTCGAGGTTTAGACCAAGATATTGAGGTTTTCAGAATTTCTGCCAAAGGATCGTAACGCTTTAGGTTTTGAGAGCGGGTTAGTCTGTTTTGATCCTTGCAGACATACTTTCCGCGCACCTTTGATCGGTCGGGAAAAGGGGTACCCAGAAGTGAATGAAGGGCACCTGAATCCTGCGCACCCAGAGAGTTGGACGTTTGTGGGTTATGAAGTTAACGCTCGGAAAAAGCGTTGCGCATCGTCTGATGGACCGGTTTCAACATGTATGTGAGCAGCGGAGGCTTGACCCCGCTTTGAGACAACTTTAGGTCCTGCGCTCTTTGCTCAGACAATTCGGAGACATGTGCCATGACCCCCATCCGCCCGTGGATCGGCATCGACTTTGGTACGTCAAATTCAGCTGTTGCTTACATGGATGCAAACGCGGCTCGACTTGTACGTTTCGATGGCGATGCACAGACACTTCCAACCACTTTCTTTTTTGACTTCGAAACGCGCGAAACCTTGATTGGTGAACCCGCCAACCAAGCGCTTTTGGATGGGTTGGAGGGGCGTTTCATGCGAGCGCTCAAGCGGGTTTTGGGTACTGCTTTAATGCATGAAAAGCGGCAGATTTTGAACGAGCGGCTGACATTTGTCGAAATCATCGGTTCTTTTCTGCGCCAACTGAGGGAACAGGCAGAGGTCGAACTTGGTGTGCCGTGCACACGCGTTGTATCGGGGCGACCTGTAGTATTTCATGGGGTGAACGACCCGCGAGAGGCTCAGGCAGAAGCTGATTTGCGCGCATGTTACATAGCCGCCGGATTTACGGATGTTCAGTTTTGCCCTGAGCCCGCCGCAGCGGCCATCGCGACAGGTGCCACTGAATGCGGCTCGGGTACTGGGCTGGTTGTCGACATTGGGGGTGGAACGTCTGACTTTTCGGTCTTTCGGTCCCATGCAGCCGAATTAGAGATTCTGGCTAATCACGGCGTGCGCATCGGGGGAACGGATTTTGATCGCGCGATCAGTATCGATCATGTGATGCCGCATTTGGGCAAAGGTTCGATGGTCCAGGATGTCTTTGGCAGCGGGGCATCGAAGGCCCCCAACGCCATATTTAACGACCTGGCGACCTGGGAGGTGATCCCGTTTCTGTACACGGCGCAGAACCGGCGCACGGTGGGCGACATGATACAACTGGCCCAGTCACCTGAACGGTTGGCCCGCCTTGCTTCGGTGCTTGAGCACGAATTGGGGCATGAACTGGCCTTTGCTGTTGAACGTGGAAAGTTTGCTGTGAACTCAGGGTCAAAAGATCCAGCGATCAAACTTGACGTGCTTGAGGCTGGGTTGGCGGTACAGTTAAGTGACGCGCTGGTGGCCGACAGTCTTAACGATCATACTTCACGGTTGGAGACTGGGGTGCAAGAAGCGTTGCGTCTGGCGGATTTAACTGCAGAACAGATCGACCGGGTTGTCTATGTTGGCGGCTCAAGCCTGATGGCCATTGTCCCCGAAACGATGCGACGTGTTTTCCCGGATGCCGAACATTCCTTTGCATCTGTTTTTACCGCAGTGGCCGAAGGTCTCGCGATCATGGCAGCGCGAGAGGGCGTGTAACCGTCGGTGACCAGTTTTAGTCAAGGGCGCGTTCTTTGAGGGGTGCAAGAGTTCACTTTTTTGAAAACATGAGGCGCATGTCACGGCTAAATGCTTTAACAGGCTGATCATCTGGCGCGCCTGCATCGGTCCGAGCAATAGCGAACCTGATCCCAGACCTTTGCCCATTTCCGACGCCATGTGAAAGGTCGCCCACATCTGAAGCAAGTTTTAGAGGGCAGGTCAGATTTCTTGCGCATGCGCATCGGTTAGCCGTCCAGTGGTAAACTCAGTTGGGCCGAAGGTTTTGATCGTGCTTTAGACGATGAGCGGCGTTTGCGACTTCCGTGTTTGGACTGGATGGCGGCGGCTTCGATGTGAAAGGCCGGAGTGCGACGGACAGCCCAAATCCTCTCGCGTGCCAGCTTTGCGGCGGCAAGGTGGTCAAAGATTCGCTCGGGATATAGCGTGCCAACCACCGCCGCAGTATTCGGTGCGGACCACGGCTCTTGTAGATAAGGATCGGCTATCGCGGCCAACTCAGGCACCCATTGCCGGGTAAAAGCACCGGACGGATCCTGATCTTTTCCCTGTTTCACAGGATTGTAGATCCTCACGGCATTGATACCGGTTGTGCCGGATTGCATTTGGACCTGGTTCCAGTGAATGCCCGGTTCATAGTCGGTAAATAGCCGCGCCAATTCCAAACCCGGCGCGCGCCAGTCAAGCCAAAGGTGATAGCTTGCGGTTGCCATCACCATCGCCCGCATCCGGAAGTTCAGCCAACCCGTTGCTCGAAGTGAACGCATGCAGGCATCCAGAAAGGGATAACCTGTTTGACCATTGGCCCAGGCATACAGGTTCGCGGGATCTGGCTGCTCAGGGCGTAAGTCGTCGTAAAGCTTGTGCAGGTTCTTGAATTCTATCCTGGGTTCGTCTTCCAGTTTCTGGATGAAGTGGCAGTGCCAATGCAGACGACCCGAAAAAGAACGCAGCGACTTGCGCCAGGCTTGCGCACCCGAACTCAAATTTTGTTGCCTCTGCCCCGTCGCCTGTGCCACCTCGCGCATCGATACGGCCCCCCAAGCCAGATAGGGCGACAGGCGCGAGCAGGCGTACGCGCCTTGTAATGGCGAAGACATTGCGCGTTGATAGGTTTCTCCTCGACTGTGTAAAAAGCTGTCCAAAAGCTTTAAACCGACGCTTCGCCCACCGGGCTGTCGATCCGGGCAGGAATCTGACACAAGCTGCAGATCCTTCGAGGACGGCACACGGCCTAGATCCATTTCAAGCGCCGAAAGAACTGGCGGCAGAGCTTTGGGTTGCGCCATATGGGCGTCCCAGCGTCTGGCCCACCCTTCGCGCGAGGTCATTCGGCGTTGTACGCCGTGGTTTTTAACTTCACGCCATCGCACCCCGTGTTCAGTGCACCACTCAGCCACCTTCAGGTCACGGCGATAGGTCCAGTTGTTGCCGGTTTCTTCGTGCGACCAAAGCGCAGAGAGGTGCTCCGTAGCATGTAGATCTGACAGGACCTTAGTGATTTCCCCGGTTCGTATAACCAGAGGCTGACCCAACTTGCCCAGATCAGCGCGCAATTGTTCGAGCGTTTCGGCGATAAAGCCCCAGTGGCGGGCAGACATATCAGGTTGCTGCCAAAGGTCCGGTTCTACGACATAAAGCGGAAGCACCTCTCCGCACTCCGCAGCACGTGTAAGGGCGGAGTTGTCCTGCACGCGAAGATCGCGTTTGAACCAGACGATCTGCATTGCGTTAAGCCCGTATTCCAAAACTTCCGAACATAGCGCAGACACTTAGAGCGGAAGTGAAGGTCATCCAGCCTAACAGAGAGCTGCAATCTTAGGTTGTGACCTCTGCTCAGATTGAAACGAACAACCATTGCGGGTGGCATTCGTTATCGCTTTGGAAACATTGCATTGTATCGAAGTGATACTTTTGTGTTGTAAATCAGCAATTAGTCTTACCAAACCGTTAATGAGTGAACAAATTCACATCAATCGTCTTAAAATTGCAGATACTCTTCACAAGATGGTGATGGGGAAAGCTCGAATTGCAGGTGACTGCTTTTCGGGAACCTGTCCGGTTGCCGTGTCGTTTGAATGCGTTGGTTGTGAGGTTCCAGAGTGATCAAGAAATCAAATTTGCTGGTTACTGTTTCGTTTTTAGCTCTGATTTCAAATCCTTTGCTCGCTGCGCCGACGGCGGCCTCGAAGGTTGGTGATACCGTCAAAAACCCGGTGACGGGTCAGGATACAACAGTTAGCGCACTGATCGTAGACCCCGCATCCACGCCAACGGCGGGTACAACAGCCTTCGTTGAAACCGCAGACGGCTACGTTTTTCTGGTCAAGAGCGCAGGCGACACAATCTACAATTCGGACAATCCTCCGCTTGCCTTCAATATTGTCTCTATTACTGGAACGACTGCTCAAATCAGCGGCGGCGGAGCGACCGGTACGGCAAGTTTGTCGACACAGTTGACGCTGTCTCAGTACAACAGCGACTTCAACAGCTCGGGTACGCCGGGGACGGTGACACCACCTGTCAACGTCTCAGGCCCTAATGGGGTGAGTCAGGTTGTCTATGGACAGGATGGCAGCAATGGGCGGGACGGTGCATTGGTGGTTCCGCCGAGCTCTGGTGGAAACGGCAGCACGGGCCCGACTCAGACCCAGTCGCTTAGCAGCGATGTGAATGCCACCAGCAATGTCGGATGGGAGATTGGCAGTGTTGGCGGCGACGGCGGCGACGGCGGGGATTCCTATCTAAGCTTTTGGGACGGGCGCGATGGCGGTGACGGAGGTAAGGGCGGCACGGTAAACGCAACGCAAACGGCCAGCAGCACAATCCAGACATCGGGCGCTAACAACGAGGGGATCTTTGCGTTCAGCCGCAGCGGCCAGGCTGGGAACGGCGGCAGTGGTTTTGCGGCACCGGGTGGCGGCACCGGAGGCCACTCGGCCGATGGTGGTAACGTGACGGTGACCCAGGCTGGATCGATTTCGACCAGCGGTGACTATGCTGACGGTATCTATGCGCTGAGTGTGTCAAACAACGGCGGTAATGGCGGTTCGCAATGGGGATTGGTCGGATCCTCCGGCAGCGGCGGCTACGGCGGCAGCGGTGGCAACGTGGTGGTTAACACGGCGTCCACCGGCACTATTCTGACCACCGGCAATTTTGCCAACGGGATTCTTGCTCAGTCTGTCGGTGGGTCTGGTGGCTCTACCGGAACCAGCGGCAACCTTCTTGTTTCACTGATAGGTAGCGCAGATAACGGCGGCAACGGCGGGCAGGTGTCGGTCTCGCATGGTGGAACCATCGAAACGCGGGGCAGTTTCTCTCGAGGGATCGTTGCCCAATCCATCGGCGGCGGGGGCGGTTCCGGTGGAACTGCCGGGGGCCTCGTTTCTCTGTCGTTGGGTGGTGTGGGATCAAATGGTGGCAGCGGTAGCGCCGTCAGCGTGTCTGTGCAGGGATCAGGAAGCATACTGACCCTTGGGGACGGAGCTGACGGGGTGATGGCGCAGTCAATAGGTGGCAGTGGTGGTACCGGTGCAAATTCCTTTGGTTTAGTTGCCATCGGCGGCGGTGGGTCTCGTGGCGGTACAGGTGCGGCGGTTAGCGTCAGCAACTATGGGCGCATTGTGACCCAGGGGGATGGCGCGCGTGGCATCATCGCTCAATCCATTGGCGGCGGTGGCGGTGACGGGGGATCGTCCGGCGGCATGGTGTCTGTTGGCGGCAACGGCAGCGGCGGCGGCAGCGGTTCGACCGTGACCATTGTAAACGATGGAATCATCACCACGGGCGGCGACGATGCGATAGGCATTTTGGCCCAGTCTATCGGCGGTGGCGGCGGCAATGGCGGCTCGTCCGGGTCTGTTGGGGCCTTTGTGGGCGTCGCAATCGGCGGCGATGGCGGAGCGGGTGGCAAAGGTGGTGACGTCAACGTTACTTTGTCCAATACAGACAGCAGTCAGCCTTCGGCGATCCAAACGTCGGGCGCGCGATCCACAGGCGTTTTTGCGCAATCTGTTGGTGGCGGTGGCGGCAACGGCGGCGGGGCTGTTTCGGTTGCTGTAGGCGCTTTTGGCGCTGCTTCTGTTTCCGTCGGCGGATCGGCAGGCAGTGGAGGAGATGGGGGCAATGTAACGCTTGCTGGCGGCGGTTCGGCTTCGGTGCAAACCGGAGGAGATGATTCAACCGGCATCATGTTGCAGTCCGTTGGCGGTGGCGGCGGCAATGGCGGGTATGCCGTTTCGGTTGCGGTCTCCGGCGGTCCGGTTTCTGGCTCTTTGGCAGTTGGCGTTGGAGGTGACGGCAGTACAGGTGGCAAAGGCGGTAACGTCACGGTTGGTCAGTTTGACAGCAGTGGCGCAGCCGTTGCCGCCGGTTTCGAAGGTACGGTTGTCACAACAGGGAACCGGTCAACCGGTATGCTGTTCCAGTCTGTCGGCGGGGGTGGCGGCAATGGCGGTTTGGCTGTTGCAGCAACCGGCGGTGCCTCGGCGCTGTTTTCCGGCAACGTCTCGGTCGGAATCGGTGGTCAGGCTGGCAGCGCTGGGAATGGTGGGATCGTACAGGTCTCGACCAATGCGGATGTGACGACGACCGGCACAAATTCAAGCGCGATTATTGCGCAATCCGTCGGTGGCGGCGGCGGCAACGGCGGGGGCAGTATCGCCGCCGGGATCAGCGCCAGCGGTGGGGCATCTGCTGGGGTTAATGTCAGCGTTGGAGGCAATGGCGGCGGGGCAGGAACTGGAGGCAAGGTCACTTTGGTCGCGGGTGGCTCATCCATCGAGACCAGCGGCGCGTTTTCCAGCGGTGTTGTCGCGCAGTCCGTTGGTGGCGGCGGCGGCAATGGGGGCTACAGTATCGGGGCCAGCGCCAATATCGGCGGTGCGGCCGCTGGGTCGGTGAATGTCGGTCTGGGTGGCAAATCCGGCGGTGGCGGCACGGGAGGCACTGTAACTGCGCAGGTTGGTGCGAATGTCACCACCCGCGGAAACGATTCCGGGGCGGTTGTCGTTCAGTCCATCGGTGGCGGTGGCGGCAACGGTGGATTCAACGTCGCGGCAGGTTTGGCTGCAGGCGGCGCAGGCGCGGGAACAGTCAACGTCGGTTTGGGAGGTTCAGGTGGCAACGGGGGCAACGGAGGCACTGTTTCAGGTGTTCGTGTCAACGGAGATGTCCGAACCGAGGGTCTGCGTTCGACGGGTGTGGTGGTGCAATCCATCGGCGGCGGTGGTGGTAACGGTGGTTTCAACGTCACCGCAGGTGTCGCCGCAGCGGGCGCCGGAGCTGGTACGATTGGAGTCGGGCTGGGGGGCAATGGTGCTTCGGGCGGCAATGGCGGCATCGTTGAAGGTCAGGTTGCAGGAAACGTTACAACACTGGCTGATGCGTCAAGTGGTGTGGTGTTTCAGTCCATTGGTGGCGGTGGCGGCAATGGTGGTTTCAACGTAACAGCCGGAATAGCGGGGGCTGGTGCCGGCGGCGGTGCCGTTTCCGTTGGCCTGGGCGGCGGCGGCGCTGGTGGTGGTGTCGGGAAGACAGTCACCGGGCAAGTCACGGGTACAGTCCGCACAAGCGGCACGGATTCTACTGCGGTTCTGGCACAGTCGGTCGGTGGCGGCGGTGGTAACGGTGGGTTCAACGTCAGCGCGTCCCTGGCAGGTGCAGGTGTGGGCAGCGGTGCTGTTAGCGTTGGTTTGGGCGGTGATGGTGGCACTGGTGCGATCGGTGGCACTGTCACCCTTACCACAACCAATTCAATAGAAACGACTGGGGATCGTTCCTCGGGCGTAGTCGCGCAATCGATCGGCGGCGGTGGTGGCAACGGCGGTTTCAACGTTTCGGGTACCGGGGCTGGTGCGGGCGTCGGGTCAGGCGCGGTGAGCGTTGGCTTGGGTGGTACCGGCAGTGGCGGTGGCACCGGTGGCGCAGTTACTTTGACGTCCGGCGGCACGGTATTGACGCGGGGCAACGGATCAACGGCCATTCTGGCGCAGTCTATCGGCGGTGGCGGCGGCAATGGCGGCTTCAACGTCAGTGCGTCAGTCCAGGGATCGGGCACCGCTGGCGGTGGTGTGTCTGTCGGCTTGGGTGGAAATGGCGGTGGCGGAGGCGACGGCAGCACTGTCAAAGCCACGTCAAACAACGCTGTTGAAACGCGCGGAGATCAATCTTCGGGTGTCGTCGCACAATCCATCGGGGGCGGTGGCGGCAACGGCGGGTTCAACGTGGCCCCTGTTCTGTCAGGCGCGGGAACAGCCAGTGGTGCGGTCAGCGTCGGTCTGGGTGGATCGGGTGATACCGGCGGCAATGGTGGTGCAGTCACTTTGACGTCCAACGGCACCATTTTGACCAAAGGTTTCGCGTCCAGCGGGTTTGTTGCGCAATCCATTGGCGGCGGCGGCGGCAACGGCGGTTTTAACGTCTCTCCAACCGTCTCAGGCGCTGGCACCGGCGCGGGGTCGGTCTCGGTTGGTCTTGGGGGCTCTGGCGCGGGTGGTGGTGACGGCAGTACGGTCACGGCCAGTACCACTGAAAACGTGGTGACCATGGGTGCTGCTTCGGTGGGTATCCTTGCTCAATCCGTTGGTGGCGGCGGTGGCAATGGCGGCTTTAACGTCTCACCAGCACTGGCCGGGGCTGGCACAGGCGCGGGCGCAATCAGCGTTGGCTTGGGCGGGTCCGGCGGCAGCGGTGGCACCGGTGGCGTTGTTGGGCTGACAGTTGCCAACAGTGTTCGCACCGAAGGCAACCAATCCAGTGCGGTCGTCGCGCAATCCATTGGTGGCGGCGGTGGCAACGGCGGGTTCAATGTCTCGGCTTCTGTAGGTGGAGCAGGTACCGGCTCTGGCGCGGCTGCAGTGGGTTTGGGTGGTCGCGGAACCGGCGGCGGCAACGCTTCGTCGGTCACGGCTGACGTCACTGGTAACCTTGTCACGTTAGGCGAAACCTCTTCCGGGTTATTGGCTCAATCCGTTGGCGGCGGTGGCGGCAATGGCGGCATGAATATCTCGGTCGCGGTGGCTGCGGCTGGAACGGGTTCGGGTGGTGCATCTGTTGGTCTGGGCGGCGCGTCCGGCACTGGCGGCGATGGCGGAACGGTACAGGCAACGCTGACAGGCGACGTCTCGACCCAAGGCAATGAATCCGGAGCGTTCATCGCACAAAGCCTTGGCGGCGGCGGTGGCAATGGCGGCATGAACGTCTCAGCGACAGTGACTGTCGCCGGAAAAGGAAGCGGGGGCGCATCCGTAGGGCTTGGCGGCAGCGGTGGAAGCGGTGGTGATGCCAACACTGCTACGGGCACCGTTGTGGGCAGCGTGAATACTGCGGGCAACAACTCGGGCGGTGTTCTGGTGCAATCTGCTGCTGGTGGAGGCGGCAACGGCGGGCTGAACGTCTCTGCGGCTGTCAATCTCTCGGGCACGGGCGGCGGCGCTGTTGGCGTCGGCATTGGTGGGTCCGGTGGCAGTGGCGGAAATGCCAATGCTGCAACCGGTACGGTCACAGGCGATGTGACAACGATGGGCGACACGTCGACCGGCGTTTTGGTGCAATCCGTTGGCGGCGGTGGCGGCAATGGTGGCGTCAATATCTCGGGCGCGCTTAGCATTGCGCGTACAGGTTCCGGTGCTGCAGGCATCGGCGTTGGCGGCTTTGGGGGCAGCGGCGGAACAAGTGGCACCGTTAACAGCACGGTTACGGGAAACATCAGCACCTCTGGCACACGGTCTGCGGGTATCATCGCCCAGAGCCTTGGTGGCGGCGGCGGCAACGGCGCAACCAACGTTTCTGGTGCGATTTCAGTGGCCAGCAACTATTCGGGCGGCCTCGGTGTTGGCGTTGGCGGATTTGGCGGAAGCGGCGGTGCTGCAGAAAATGTCACGCAGCAGGTCACGGGCAATGTGACGACTGCTGGGGATGATTCAGTTGGTATCCTGACGCAGAGCCTTGGCGGCGGCGGCGGCAACGGTGGTGTGAACATTTCATCCGCGCTCTCCCTGTCTAGGTCGACCAACGCGGCCGTGGGTATCGGCGTGGGTGGCTTCGGCGGCGGCGGAGCAGACGCAGGGGCACTGACTCAATCGACTGTCACGGGCGGCGTGCGCACTGATGGCGACCGCAGCACCGGTGTTCTGACCCAAAGCCTTGGCGGCGGCGGTGGCAATGGTGGCACCAATATCTCGGCATCTGTGAGCATCAGCCAGCAGAACGGGGGCGGGATCAGCCTTGGCGTTGGCGGCTTTGGCGGTGGTGCTGGGAATGCCGGAGATGTGATCAGCACCCTGCGCCCCAGCACAAACGCTGGCGGAACCAGTTCGATTGTCACAACTGGTGCGGAAAGTATCGGAGTTATGGCGCAATCCGTTGGTGGAGGCGGCGGCAACGGCGGTCTGAATGTATCCGGCGCGGTAAGCTTGTCTGGCAAATCCGGTGCGGCTGTGGGTCTGGGCCTCGGCGGTTTCGGCGGCGGCGGCGGAGACGCTGGCACCGTGAAACTAAATGTACAAAGCGACGTTGTTACAGCAGGGGACGGCTCGCACGGTTTGTTTGCGCAAAGCGTTGGCGGTGGCGGCGGAACCGGTGGCACAAATATCTCTGGGACGCTGTCGCTGACCAAACCTTCGGGTTCCAGCACGATCTTTTCAGTCGCGGCGGGTGTCGGTGGTTTTGGTGGCGCGGGCGGCAACGCGCAATCTGTCGATCTGGATTACACCGGCAATGTTCAGGCGGTGCCAATGGTCATATCCAACGGCACTTCGACTGTTGATCAAAGCAAAGGAGCCAGTGGCATCATTGCGCAATCGCTTGGCGGCAGCGGCGGCAATGGCGGGATAAATGTATCCGGCGGTTTGGCGATTAGCGGCAAACCCGGCGCGGGTCTGACCGATCAAAGCAAGTCCTACGCAGTTGTTGTTGGGGTTGGCGGTTTTGGCGGTGGCGGCGGCGACGCCGGTGACGTCTCGGTTGATATCGGTGCAGGAAGCACGATCCGGGCGCATGGTACAGGGCAGTCCGGTCTGCTGGCACAATCCGTTGGCGGCGGTGGCGGCAATGGTGGCATGAACGTCTCGGGTGGGATCGTGTCAGACAGTTCCCTGATCGTGGGTGTTGGCGGGTTCGCGGGCAATGGCGGCAAAACGGGTGACGTTACTGTCACGTCGCAGGCAAACATCACGGTCACGACAAACCCTGATGACATCTCGATCCCCAACACCACAACGTTCGAGGACAAGCTGCGCGATTTCCTGGGCAACACGATTGTCGATCAAACTCAGGAACTGACCTCAACTTTCGGACTTGAGCGTCTGTTTATCGACATGGGTGTCTTCAATGAAGAAAAGCAGGATACAGACGGGTCGGCTGGTCTGCTGGCGCAGTCCATCGGCGGTGGCGGCGGCAATGGCGGCTTGAACGTCTCGGGCGGTATCGCGCTGAGCAAGGACGGTAAAATACCCTCGGTCACATTCGGGGTTGGCGGCTTTGGCGGCAACGGCAATATCTCGGGCAATGTAGCGGTGGATCATGCGGGCGCGGTTTCGGTTGCGGGCAACTGGAAGCACGGTGTTCTGGCGCAATCTATTGCGGGCGGCGGCGGTAACGGCGCGCTGAACGTGACCGGTCAACTGAACTACGGCGATTCCAACAATTCCAGCGGCAAGACTGATCTCAGCATCGTTGGCGGCCTTGGCGGCCACGGAGGCACCGGCGCGGATGCGGGCGACGTAACTGTTGCGCAAACCGGCAATATCTCGACAAACGGTTATCACGCACGTGGCCTCTTTGCGCAGAGCATTGGCGGCGGTGGCGGTACCGGTGGGATCAACGCGACGTTCGTGGGTACCAAAGACAGCTCACCGATCGCGATGGGCATTGGTGGCTTTGGCGGCGGCGGCGGTGACGCGGGCAATGTCACCGTAGCGCGCGGAACGTCGACAGCGGCAGCGGGTACCATCACAACCGATGGGGCCGGATCACACGGGATCGAGGCGTCCAGCATCGGTGGCGGCGGCGGTGACGCCGGGATCAACGCGGTTGTCGGTATTAGCAAAACAACCGGCAGTCAGAGCAATGGCGGCACGGGCGATTCAAGTGGCCGCAAAACGCCCACGAACACAGGCGTCGATGACTCAGTCATCGCAAACTACAATGCGGTACTTGATGAGCTTGAGGGAAAGGTGAACCCGGCGGATTCCTCGGGTAATAAAACGGGTGTGTCGGCTGTGGTGGCCATTGGCGGGTCTGCCGGAACAGCGGGTGATGGTGGCACGATTGATGTGGACCATTACGGCAATGTCCTGACCAAGCAGGACGGCAGCCACGGGATTTTTGGGCAATCCATCGGTGGCGGTGGCGGCAACGCAGCCTTGAACCTGGGGATGACCTACGAGTTGGCCTCGGACGCGACCAACAAGGGCTTTGGACTGGCGATTGGCGGTGGTGTCGGAAACGGCGGCGACGGTGGTGCTGTCGATTTGCGCCATACCGGTGACATCACCACGCAAGGGGCAAATTCCCACGGTCTGTTCGCGCAATCTGTTGGCGGCGGGGGCGGCAACGCCGGTTACAACTCTGCCTCTACCTCGGTGGATGGCGGCAACGTCAACATCCAGATCGGTCGCGTTGGCGGTACGGGTGGAAAGGGCGGCAACGTCTATGCAAGCTCGAACGGAATCATCTCTACGCAGGGCAACAGCTCTTATGGCTTCTTTGCACAATCGATCGGTAACGGAGGCGGAAACTCGACCTCGACCTCGGTCAGCATCGGAACCCCTAAGACCGGCGACAGCAAAGGCAACAAGGCCAGCCTGTCCGTTGGGCTTGAAGGTGGCACCGGCGGTGAAGCCGGCGATGTCACAGCTGTTGTGGCTGGTACGGTCTCAACCCAGGGTACGGATGCCCATGCGGTGTTTGCCCAAGCGGTAGGTGGCGGCGGCGGCACCGGCGGCAAGGCCAGCAACTCGGCCGGCAAGGGCACATCGATTGCCCTGTCTATCGGCGGCAGCGGCGGCAGCGGTGGCTTGGGGGGCAAGGTTGACCTCACCAATACCGCGCGGGTCGCGACCTTTGGCGACCGGTCAAACGGGTTGCTGGCACAATCCATTGGCGGCGCGGGCGGCACCGGCGGTATGGTTCAGGCGGGTCAGTCGAACCTCGATACCATCAAAGCCGTAGTAAACCCGTCGACCGTTGGGACCACTGCATCAATCAATGTCGGCGGTACAGGCGGGGACGGCATGACCTCGGACACCGTATCCGTAGACAGCGACGGGATCATCACAACCCAAGGCACAATGTCTCATGGCATCTTTGCGCAATCCGTCGGCGGCGGTGGCGGCATGGGGGGTGTGGTCGAGAACCGCATCATCAGCCTGCGCAAAGACATCGGCAACACGGCTACGTTGTCAATCGGGGGCAATGGCGGCACGGGTGCGACCTCGGCGGCTGTGTCGGTCACGAACCGAGACCTGATCCAGACTGTTGGTGACAAATCCGTTGGTATCTACGCGCAATCCGTTGGCGGCGGTGGCGGAGACGCTCAACAGGTGCGCAACATCATCCTAGGTCGGTCCTCGGACGGCGCAACGACAAACGCCATTCTGATTGGTGGCACCGGCGGCATAGGCGGGGCTGGCAGCACAGTGACAGTTGCAAATACGGTCGACGGTACAATCCTGACCAGCGGTGCTGAAAGTCACGGTATCTTCGCGCAGTCTGTTGGTGGCGGCGGCGGCACTGGCGGTTCGACTATTTCGGTCGACGGCCGTTATGGCGGGGCTGAGGCCAGCACGCGGCGGGCACTGCAATTTGGTCTGGGCGGCTCGGGTGGCACAGGCGGTATTGGCAGCACCGTTTCAGTGACCAATGCGGGTACTATCGTGACCACGGGTGCCGGAGCGCATGGAATTTTCGCCCAGTCCATCGGTGGCGGTGGCGGAAATGGAGGCAGCTCCATCACCGGGACGCTGCGGCTGAAAACCGGCGACAACAGCTCGCCCACAGCGCAGTTGAATATCGGCGGCTCGGGCGGCAGCGGTAACGTTGCAGGCAATGTAATCGTTTCCAACAGCGGCGATATTCAGGTCGATGGCGCAGGGGCTTACGGTGTCATGGCGCAATCCGTCGGTGGCGGCGGCGGCAACGGCGGTCTGGCCGTGTCCATGGATGTGAATGACCTCAAGAACACGATGACCGGCAAGTCTTACTCCAAGATCGCCATTGGTGGTTCGGGCGGATCGGGTGCCGATGGCGGAGACGTCACGGTCAATCATACCGGCACCATTGTGGTGAACGCCCAAAACGGGTTTGGCATTTATGCGCAATCCGTAGGCGGCGGTGGCGGTAATGCAGGTTACTCGGTCTCGTCCCCGCTGGTTTCGGCGCTGGATTACACCATTTCACAGGCCTTGGGTGCCCGTACAGGAACAACCGGTTCGGTCGGCACCGTTACCGTGAATTCGACTGGCGACATTCTGGTGAACGGCGAAGGTGCGCAGGCTGTGTTTGCTCAATCGGTGAATGGCGGTGGCGGCAATGCCAACACATCGGTCAATTTCACAACGCGGACCTCTGGCGCGACAGGTTCGGTCGTGCGCAGCGACATTGCCCTTGGCGGCGACGATGTATCAGGCACGGCGGGCAATCAGGTTACGCAGACGCATGACGGCAACATTGCCACGACGCGTGACAGATCGACCGCCCTGATGGTGCAGAGCGTCGGTGGCGGCGGTGGAACCGCGTCCACCAACGTGGACGTCGAGGATGGTGACGCCATCGACGTCACGGCACGACTGGGTGCAATCAACACCGACGATGCAAGTGGTGGAGATGTAACCGGCAACCGTACGGGTGATGTTGGCACAGATGGCGCATTCTCGTCGGCGGGTACAGTGCAGTCGATTGGTGGCGGCGGCGGTAAGCTGGTGCTGAACAGCAACGGCAGTGGCGTGGCCGGTACAGAAAAGGCTGCATCGGTGATCCTGGGTGCTGATCCCAGCTTCAACAACGATGGCGGTGCGATCAGCTTGTCGCTGGACGGTGATGTCTTTACCGGCGGAGACCGCGCGTTTGGTCAAACGGTCCAAAGCATCGGAGCGGGCGGTGGCGAGGTTGTGATCTCGGGGCTTGGTGCCACCGATGTGACCCTGGGCGCGCAGGATGGATCGACCGGGGACGGCGGCAATGTCAACTTCACCAATATCGGTGATATGACCACAAGCGGCCAAGGCTCTCATGGCTTCGTCATTCAGAGCATCGGCGGTGGCGGCGGTATTGTCTCGACCGACATGGCGCAAAGCCGGATCACCGTGGGTCTGTCGACCAACAATGGCGGCAATGGTGGAGATATCGATTTCACGCAGACCGGGACCATCGTAACCACCGGCCAAGACGCGATTGGTGTGCTGGCGCAGTCTCTGGGCGGCGGTGGCGGCATGGTGGATTCAGTCTTCCGTGGTTCCGCTGGCGGCGCGGGTTCCGGTGGGGCCATCGACATGGCGCTGAGCGGCAATATCATGTCGGTTGGCGCAGGCGGCATCGGTGTTCTGGCGCAGTCCGAGGGGCGTGATGGCGCAGGTGCCATTAATCTTGGCCTCGATGGTGTCATCATGGGTGGCACCGGGCAGACGGGCTCGGTTGCTTCGATCGTTGTTGACGGGGGCACGAACAACGCGCTGTCGCTGTCGGCGAACAGCGTTTTGTTGGCCGGGAACAATCAACTGCTGAATGGCGGGGATGGGAACGATCAGGTGACACTTTCGGGTGCGGCGCTTGGAAACCTGAACCTTGGCGCAGGTTCCAACGGCCTGACCGTTGCAAACGGGGCTGCGTTCTATGCGCTGGATACCGTTGATCTGGGTTCGGCGGGGCTGATGCAGGTGAACGGCGAGTTTGTTCTAGGGGCCAACTGGGGGCTGAACACAACGTTCACGTCATCTGTGCAGGCCAGTAACTTTGCTTTCTACGGCAATGTCAGCCAAACGCTGGACCTGACCGGAAGCCTTGCCTTCGGCAATAGCGCAACGTCGACGTTTGATGTGTATTTCCTCACCTCAGGTGTATCTGGTGGTAGAAGCGATCTGGTCAATGTGACCGGAAACGCAACAATTGGCGGTACGTTGACGCCACAGCTGAACACGCTGGAACGCGCTTTGCCTTTGGTGATCATCAATCCGAATGGCACCGCAGCGGATGCCGGAACAACGATTCAGGACACGGTGGTTCTGGACTATTCGATAGGTTTGAATGGTTCGACATCTGACGGCAGTTCCATCGATCTGGTGGTTGCGCCCGACTATTCGACGCAAGGGATGAATGCCAACCAAACGGCCATCGGTAACTATATCAACCAAGTGCTTTACGGTCAGGGATCGGCGGCACAGGGCGAGTTGTTTGCCCTCATCGGCAATATGCAATCCGAGGCTGAGGTCATCGCTGCAATCAACACGCTGTCGACGTCAGACTATGCGTCTGATCTGGTGGATGCTTACTACGCCACACGGGTGTTTGCAGACACACTGCACAATTGCGAGCGCTTCACGGATTATCAGGTCGGTGATGATCCGCGGAACTGCATGTGGTTCTCGGGTGGCAGGTCCTTCTTTGACCGCGACCAGACGGGAATCTACGATGCGCTCGACATAAACGCGACCAACCTGTCTGCAGGTGTGCGTATTCCGGTCGGAGATGAGCTTTACGCAGGATTTGCCGTGGGTCACGACCGGATGAGCCTGAGCAACGGGTCGTCCTATACTGCAAATGGCGACCGGTTCAATCTTGGCGCGTCGATCACCAAGTATTCTGGTGTGTGGGAATTCGCAGCCCAGCTGTCTGCCGGTTGGTCGGACTACGATACGCTCAGCGCTGGTGGGATCGTTGGCGTGTTGCCAGGCGGGACTGTTGTGAACACGTCGGGGATCAGTGAGATCACCCACAAGACCAACCATCAGAACCTGCGGTTGAGCTTTGCCTATGACCACAGGTTCGCTGGAGGCGCGTCTTACCTGCGCCCTGAGTTGTCATTTGACGCAACACGTCTGGCCACCACGAGTAACGGTCAAGCCACGTTGTCCGGGGTCACCCTGCAAGACGACAGCAACATGATCTACTCGCTGACACCTTCGTTGGAAATGGGGACCGAACAGGTCCTGAGCGGCAAGCAGAAGCTGCGCGCCAGTTTGCGGGCGGGTGCCATCTTCTCGTCCGATGATACAGTATCGGTCACTGCCGGGTTCGCGGGGGCCAGCGCTGCAGATGGCGGTTTTGCCAATACCAGCTATGTCGGCGACAGCCATGGGGTCATTTCGGCACGGCTTGGCTTGTTCGCACTGGATGACAGCCGCTTTATCAATCTGAGCGTGGATCATATGTTCGGAGACTCAACTGAGGCTTTGCAGGTCGGACTTGGCCTTGGAGTACAATTCTAATTCATGAGGAACATCAGAATGAAAACTTGGATTTGTGTCTTGGGCGTCTCGATGGGGTTGGCGCTGCCGCTGACCGCTCAGGAAACCGAGGCACCGCTTTGGTCTGTCAATTGCAGCAATTTGGTCAGTGGGGGCGAGTTGGTTTGCGAGATGACACAAAGCATTGTTCTGGCCGAAAACAATCAACGTCTGACCTCGATCGCATTTGTGAAACCGGCTGGAAATGACGAAGTTGAGGCTGTGCTAACCCTTCCTTTTGGACTGTTGTTCTCAGAAGGGCTGGTGGCCAGTGTTGATGGCACCGAAGTGGCGCAGCCCGCGTTTTTGACCTGCGAGGCGCAGGGGTGTTTTGCCCGCTCAACGGTTTCCTCGGACTGGATGTCCGCCATGCGCGCCGGAGACCAATTGACGATCGCGGGGGTCAACCGGATCGGTGAACCGATTACCTTTACCTACGATCTGGCGGGTTTCAGCAAGGTCTCTGATCTGCTGCCATAAGTTCCACCTCAGGGTTACACCTGGACTGCGCCCGCACAGGCTGGCGCAGCACTTTAATTTCGAATTCTGCTTGGAGCACCTTTAGTTCGGGGCGACCTGTCATATGGCGGCGATGTGCAGGTATCATTCCAGTTCTGAAAAGAGCCAAAGACCCGCACCACGCACCGTTGACGTCCTGGTTAGGTTGCCGAAGTAGCAAGGAAAATACAAAACAGTCACCCATAACCATGTCCTATACAAACGGACATGTTGCTGCTCGAGATGCTGACCGATGCCGAGCGTGAATGGATAAACGCGTATAACCAGCGCGTGGTTGAGACGCTGGGGTCCGGTTTGTCACCTGATGCGCTCGCATGGTCAAAGACAGCGTGCGCGCCAATTTGACCTGTAGCGGCATCATAAACGCGGCTTGTTCATGCGATCCTGAGCAATGCCTAAATCTCGTTCAGGGCGCTGATTATGTCTTCGGCATGTGACGGATCGGCGAACAGGGCCCGAAGTAAAGCGCTCAGGGGGTAGTTGGGCCAAGCCTCATCCAAGAGAAGAATTGTTGCCTTTGCCCGGTCGTACTCTCCCAACCTTTGATAGGCTGCGGCAAGATAACCGATCGAGATGGCACTGACCGGGTCACCCAATCTGATCGATCTGTTGAATTGGTCGACGCAGCCTTGATAATCTCCCAAATGAAAATTCGATGATGCCAGCACGCTTCGATATGGGAATCTACGATTGGTGGTGTCGTAGTTTTGCGCGCGTTTGGCGGACCTGGTAGCACGTTCAAAATCTCCACCAAACAACGCAAACAAAGCGTCAAAGTTAATAACATGGATGTCATCAGGCGCGAGGCGGATCGCACGGTTCGAATGGGCCATCGTCGCGTCGAAGTCGCGCTTGGCAAAAGAGACAAGAGCCAGCGCCGAGTGGCTCCAGCCTTCACTGGGTGCGAGTTCTACGGCTTTATCGGCATGCGCCTCTGCTTGAACCAGAAAATCGCGCTTCTCTGCTCCGGTCGGAGTGGTGATCGCCAAGATTCCTAACGATTGTGCCGAGCCCGCGTATCCGCCAAAATACGAGTTGTCCAACGCAATGGCACGCTCAAACATACCGCTCACAGCTTGCAATCGGGCACGATCCAGAACTGGGAACATCAAAGGACGCGCTTCGTCAGCCAGATTCATCGCCTGCAGCTTGGAGGGATTGGTGGAAAACAGAGCTTCCCGGGCAGCTTGTTGTTTTCTCGCGGCTTCGGATGGGGCTGAGGTGCTTGTCGACTGCAGAGGGTTGAATTGCAGGTACAGTCCAGTGGCGGAAATAACCAGAACAATGATTAGTGCAGCGCTGCGCAGCCAATGGCGACGCGTCCAAGGCTCGCGGTTTTCATGCTTGGTCGAAATCACCTCAAACCGGGGTACATAACCTCCGGGATCCACGTGAATGCGCAAACACTCATCCTGGCCGGAATTCGAGTAATAGTTTGCCAGTCGCCGCCGCATACGGCCGGCATCTACGCGCACCACGGCCATTGGATCGCCGCGCCCACCCAATGATCTGCCGTAGACATCCTCGGCAATCGACTTGGCCCGGATGTTGTCCCCGTGCCCAGCCAAAAGAGTTTCAACGACATATCGTAGAAAAGACTGTAACCGCTCAGCCCCTTCAAATTCCGGGCTGTTCAATATGGCATCCAATGCCTGCCGGATCTCAGGATCCGTCAGGTTTTTCGGAATCGGATCACGGCCCGATTCTGAGTGTAACCCCCTAGATGTCACCACATCAGCCGCTTTCACGCTTTTCGTAAGCATCTGAAAATAAACATGTTACGACGTAACATACGTTAAGATACCTGAATATGTAAATGAATTTCGACGATACTTAACCGGAAAGGAGGGGGAATAGCCTTTTCGCTGAGGCCTAAGCGAGATCAGGTACCTTGGGGATCGACATGGTTTCATTGACATTAGTGTTTCCGGAACAAACGAACGAAATCGGCCGACTACGCAGTTCGGATACGGTGTTTGCTCAGATCTGTGCCGACTATGAAAGCTTGACAGCGCTGCTGCCCTGCGATGCCAGCGATCCAACCTACACAGATTTAACTGATAGCCTTCGGGGGCTTGAGGACGAAATTCGGCTCTACCTCGCGTCCAAATCAAATTCCTCCGAAGGTTAACAAACCGCAGGAAAGGTGATCCAAATGCTGGCTAACTTGTTGTTTTATTTGGGTCTGGTCGTATCGTTGTCTATCGGCTTTATGTATTTCCGCGACCTGGGGGATATCAGCCAGATGGTGTTGAAGGTGAAGCGGAACAATATGATCCGGTTCATTCGAAACGAAAACACTTATATCGCAGTTGGTGTTGGCGGGTTGGCTTTGATGCTGTTGGGTCATCTGATGGGCGGCGGTCCGGGTTGGTTGTTCTTCCTCGGCGCGCCTGCCGTAACGCTTCTTATAGTCTTCCTGTTCGTTTTCCCTTGGATCTGGGTACACGTTGGTCTGCGAAACCAGCAAGACAGCGCCCGTTACTTCCCTATCTCGGAAGCCAAGCAATTCATAAACCCTTCGGCAAGCGTTCTTGTGATCGAAAACAACGGACATGCCCGCGCCCATTCCGATGCGCAGTTGATGCGCCCGCATTTGGCAGGAAATTCTGAAGGGTTGGGTGGCGACGATATTGTGATGACATACTGCGCCATGGCCAATCTGGGTCTGGCTTACAAACCGCAGATCAATGGCAAACGGCTTGATCTTGAAGTCATGGCCCAGCATGGCAACAACCTGATCCTGCGGGACAACACGACAGGCGAGCCCATTCAGCAGATTTACGGCCGTTTTGACAATGATCCGTCCGATCAATCTGCTATGCAGCCTTGGCCTACCTTTCGGATGAGTTTTCGAGGCTTCCAAAAGGCATATCCAGATGGCGAAGTGTTTTTGAACAAACCCTCTTCAAACCCTTTCTTGCGGCTATTCGATCTGTTCACCGAGACCGTTTTCGCCTCGGGGATTGCGAAGCAGCATCAGGAGTCAGCGCCGGTCATGGATAACATGAGCCATAGTGATGACCGGTTGCCCAACAAAACCTACGTTTGGGGCGTTACAATAGCTGACGATGCTGTCTGCTGGACCGATGACTTCATTGCTGAGCATCAAGGGTTGATCAATGCAAACGTTGGGGGCCGAGATGTCGTGGTTGCCTATGACCCGGTCTATGAAAGCGTGGGTGTCTGGTACAATGACGGCGGCGCTCCGATAACGAAAATTGATTTCTTCGGCAATTCAAATCACGGAAAGCTCAGCCGTGTCGAAACCCTGAGATCGGGGATGTTCTGGCATGTCTGGGTCGAGTTCTTTCCGGCTACAGACATCAACCGCGTAGGGACTGAAACATTGGACGCAGCCCAAATTCAGAAGCCTCCAGTATCCGAACCCGAAACAGAACCGAAACAAAGCCAATGAGTGGAGGCGACATGAGACAAGTGGTTTGTCTATCAGCGAGCGTATGTATCGCAGCTCAAATGTTAACGGCGCAGGAAGCGCCGATCATTCACGACGCCGAGTATTACATACTGCAAGCCCAACACGCCGAAAAATGGGCCGAGGATGATGCTGCGGTTGACGCGCTGCTTTCCGAGTTCCGGGAGCGCAATAATGGCAATCCGCCAAACATCCTTTCCATCCTGATTGATGATCTTGGTTTCGGGGATATGGGTATACCGGAACTCAACGCAGTACGAGGCATTGAAACTCCGAACATCAATCAATTCTCGGACGAAGGTATGCGGATGGTGCGAATGTACACCGAACCATCCTGTACTCCGACACGGGTTGCTCAAATGACTGGGCGTCTTCCAGTACGCATGGGAATGGGCAACACGACTGTGGATATAGCTGGCTTCGGTCTTCCAGGAAAAGAAGTCACTCTTGCTGAGGTTCTTAAAGAAGCCGGCTATGCCACCAGCCATGTAGGTAAATGGCACATGGGTGACATCGCTGAGAGCTGGGCGATGAACCAGGGTTTCGATTACGCACAACATGCGATCCACCAACAAGGTCAGCTTACGATTTTCAACGACGATGCCATTCGCGAGCAAGTCTCAGTCGGTATCGGAGATTTTGTCCCTGAGTACGTGCTCGACGAGTGGTTCCGCCCAGACGCTTCAGCAATGATGACCGTCATCGAAGGCGAGGCAGGTGGACCTATCCGCGAGATTAGAATGCAACCTGGTGAACGTTGGGGCGCATTGAAATACGATGAGATGAACCAAGCGTATCAAGACAAAACGATAGAAGAGCTAAGACGTCTTGCAACCGGTGAGCAACCATTCTTCCTTCAATACTGGCCGATGATCCCACTACATAACACGCGTACTGGACGAACTGGGCCAGAGTCACCCAATGGGGGCCTCTACGCCGATAAGCTCCAGTTGCTCGATGAATACCTCGGGGAAATCTTCGCCGAAATGGAAAATCTGGACGTCGCCAATAACACTGTCGTTGTTGTCATGGGTGACAACGGACATTTCACCAAATACTCACCTCAATCCGGCTTCACACCGATGATCTACAAAGGTGGCAAAGGCGACACCACCGAAGGCGGGGTTCGAGTTGACGCCTTTATTCGCTGGCCTGGTGTTATCGGCCCAGATTCAATGGTTAACAACATCTTACACGTCTCCGATCTCTATACGACACTGTCACGTATTGCTGGTGCAGATGGGTTCATCCCGCGCGATCGGCTGGTAGATGGCGTCGATCAGTCAGCATCGATTTTGTTCGCTGATGAATCCAAAGGTCGCCGAGACTCGTTGATCGTGTATAACATTGATAAACCCGGAGCGATCATTAAGGATAAATTCCGAATGAACCTGCCGAAGGACCTAACAAACGGTATTTTGGCAGACTTCATAGACATTTATCGCGACACTCACGAAAAGTACCCTGTCTCGACTGAAGTCGGTGCTTGGGGAGGTCAGGAATTCGTTCGAATTCTCGCTCGTCACCAAGCCCGGAAGGAAAAATTCCCTGACGAGAAGCCCGCGTTCGGCATCCCTTACGAGGGGATTGAAAACATTCGCCCTGAAACCGCCGCGGCAGTTGAGGCATTCAAAATCAAGCAATCCTCGGTAAGCAAATGAGGTGCGTTTTGCCCAAGCATCGCCAGCGTGGCCTGTTCCTGTGGAAGTGAAAAGCTAGGAGATCGGTAAATGAACTTAAATACACCTGCTTGCGCCGTCAGCGCGATAGCTCTGTCCTATCTGCTTGCTTTTGGCGCGTCCGCTCAATCGCTTCCCGCGCCGGGGCAAGATGACGAAGGCTGGCGGCATACCCTTGGATTTTACTTATTCACACCACTCAGAACCACAGGAACGTCCACGGTTGCAGGTCTTTCGGCTGATCTTGATCTTGATCTGGGCGACGTCTTGGAAGTTCTCGATTTCGCGGCCGCCGGGCGTTACGAAGCCTGGAATGGTGACCTGGGGATTATCGTTGATGCCAACTATGTGGGAATAGAAGAGGACGCGACGCTGCCAGGGCCGCTCGGGTCGTCGGTGAATGTGGATGTACGGCAAAAATGGTTTGCGGTCTTAGGCGCTTATCGAATTGCAGACGGCACCTATGGCACCGCCAATCAACGCTATACCGTCGATCTTCAGGGTGGCATTCGATACAACTCGATCCGGCAAGAGATCGACATCACAACACCAGGGCCAACCACTCCACCTGTATTGGGAGGGGATCAAGGCTGGGTTGAACCGGTCATCGGTGCGCGCGGCATGTGGCGATTGAACGAACGATGGACGGCAGTTACGTCAATCGACCTTGGTGGTTTCGGGGCTGGGGGAAATGATCTTCAGATCGGCGCGAATGTCGGTTTCGATTATCAACCCTGGGACAGAACATCGATCATATTTGGGTATCGCTATTTCAGCGTTGACTACAGTGACACACTGAGCACGGGTGCGTTTGCCTATGATGTGACCCAACACGGGCCCTACTTTGGATTAAAGTACTTCTTCAATTGAGTGTCTTTACCAAGCAATTCTGACCTATCGTGGCCAAGCCCGATCTGCTCGGGCTGGGTTCAGAGATACTTTGCTCTTTGTCAGTCGCCTTTCAGGTAGACGGGATATGATCTTCGTCACTGTGCAGATTTCTTTCAAATGACAGAAAGTCATAGTACCCGCACCGATCGCCATGTGGATATGCGCGGCAAGCCTTGGGCCGCGCGTCGTATACTGTGCAGACGCGCAGGTCCTGGTCGAAAAACACGCATATCTTTTTGTAAACGCGATCAACTTTATGCTTAAGCTTCAACGGATATTGGCTGCGCCCACTGAACATTCCAAACTTGGTGTATTTTGAGATCAGTTTCTCTTCCGAGATGTCCAAATGCGAACACAGCCTGGTGACGTCGGGGGCGAGCAGGTCGATTTCATCGTAGGTGCAACAAAACCCGGGGCATTTGCTGCAATCGTAGTTGGCTGCCATTTTTACCCCTTGAAGTTTGCTGTGTGGTCTCTGCCTCTGGCAGAGAAATATGGAATATCGGCATGCGTTCAGAACGTTGACTGGGCGTCTGGGATAGAAACTAAAACCTTGACCGATTGGATGTGCAAGCTCATTCTCCTGATCAGAAAGGGAGATACCATGAGTGATTTAACTGTTTTTGTACAAGAAGCTGATTTGAATGAACTGCCCATTGCCCATCTCAACAAGATTGAAGAAATTCTTTTGCGTTCGCAGGATAGCGCTGTGCAGCAACTGGAAAACATCACTACAGCGATCAAGCTGATCAATGACAACCGCCAAAGACGCGATGGCGGTGGTGGTGTTAAGAAAAACCCGAACAACAAAGGCTGATCCCGGTCAAGATGTCTGAGCGGTGGCTTTGCGCAGCATGTCCGCCGCTCGTGCAAAATTTGGTCGATCACGCAGCAGGGTGGCTACAACAGGATCTGACCAATCAATATGGTCAAGTGCCCTGGCAATTTCTGCGATGCCATAGTCCTGCTGATTTGCGCCACCTGAATGCAAAACGGTCTTTAGGGAAGACAATCCAAACGTAAGCAAGTCGTCCGCGCGTTGCCCTTTTGGCCCGTCGGGCTCCGGGTCCCATAGCGAGCCATGGGTCATCCAGCGGCGGGCTGTGTGCAACAGGTTGCTAAAGCCCACATAAAAGCTTCCAACGCCGATATAGTTCTCTAGCGTATAAACGCGATGTGTGAACTTTCCGGGCAAGAACAGGGTTTCACCAGGGCGGATGACGAACCAGCAGGCACTTTTCAGAGACAAAAAAGCCTCGGCATCGAACCGGGCGCGGGTTGTCACACTGATCCGTTCAACATCGTCCAGACCAGCTGCAAGCCCTTCATAAGTGTCCCATGCCAGCCACAATTTGCTTCCGATGCAGCAATGATTGCAAACCGCCATATCATCTGAATGAGAGTCGGTCAGTTTACCAGCTGTGCTGAACACTGCAGTCAGCATTTCCAATTCGCGAATGCTTTCGGAAGCACCGGACATGAGATTCCACGGTTGCAGGAAATCCACGTCAAAGAACTCGGAGAGCGCGCTGTCTCGAACCGGGAGGTCTGTGACGCCCATGATAACGCCAGACTGCCGCCAGCGTTGCAGGATTTCCGCGATACTCAGGTCCCGCTTTTCGTCACTTGTTCCCAATCGAACCGGATAAGTCTCTGAGGAAGTGCACTTACTCAACCGGGTCGCCAACTGCTCTGGTGTGCAGAATATGGCACCGTCGCTTTTACGCGCCATGGGCTGAGGGAAATCCCGGTAAAGCGCTGGGGCTTGTTTGGCCATGTTGTCGAACAGGTGCCGTTTTTGAAATGGAGCGGGCTTTAATTCCATGTCCAAAAGCCTTTGCCCAGATCCTTCGGGGAACCGAAGCGCGTTATCGATCTTCCTGAGCTTGCGGAAAAACGCCAGAACGTCCTCTTTCGATTGAGCGGTGTCTGCGCTCTGTCTTTCACGCAACATTCGGAGATCTCCCGCCTAACCGCTCAAGATGCTTCTGTGCTCTTTTCAGGTCGACTGTAGGGTTGCTTGTGTCGACTGCGGCCAGTGCCCGCTTGAGGAACACCAGATCGGGCCATCCCGGATCCTGGGTCGACGCGTGATCTGCCATGCTGAGCGCGGTTTTGAGCATGAGGCTTGCAGCCCCCTGTTCTTCCGCAAGTGTGAAGGCGTCAAGAAAGCACAAGCGCGCGCCATCACGGTCTTGGTTTGAACCCAGCAACAAAAGCTCTCCTTTGACGCGCTGCGCTTCGGGCGATAGCCAGGGTTGTTTGGTGATAATGTCGTCCACCAAGTCCAGCCCGGCGTTTTTCTTACCCGTTTCAAGATGAACCTTAGCTTCAAGCAACGTACAAAACCCTTGCTGCCAAGTATTTGACATAAGGGCCAGCCCGTCATCATGAAGCCCTTTTTTCGCAAGTGCCCAGCCTTTCAGATTAAGGCTCCACTCGACAAAGAAAGGATAGTTGTGGCGTTTTGATTGTTCGATTATTTCGTCTGATACCTCAATCAGGGCATCATATTCAGAACTGAAATGCAGCAGGACTCCACGCATCGCCAGTGAGTACACAATGGATTGTTTATAAGCGATTTTCTTTGCCAGTTCCAGCGACCGATCCGCAAACTCAACGGCCTTTTTCGTATGACCCATATACCACCGGTTGAACGACAAAAAGCACAAGCTTTCGACGCCGGGGTCCTCGCCGGTCTGGATGGACAGCGATTGAAAACGTGTGGGATCATAAATTTCGACAGATTTGGACAGATGTGTTTCAGCCTGTCGGTGATCACCCCGTAGTGTAGAGGTTACTCCACACAGGTTCCGGGCCACCAGTTTTGAGACTTCGTCATCTCGCTGCTTGGCAAAATCCAAGCAAAGATCTGCAAGTTCCTGCGCGCGTGCATAGTCCGACCCAACCTGCGCTGAGTTCCACATTCCATAAAGAATTTCATGCAAACAGGTCTTGTCTTCACCGGAATTGGTAAGCTGCCAGGCGTCTTCATAGGCCTGAACAGTTTCAGGCGCAGTATAGCCTTTTACGCTTGTCAGTGCTGCGCCATAGTTCGTAAGCAATTCGATTTTTTGACGTCTCTTTTCTTGATTTGACGGCTTGTTATCGATCAAAGCAAGCGCTTGCTCAAAGTGGCTGATCGCTTCTGTCGTGGCCGAGTGTTCCATCGCGCGGCGCCCGGCCGCTTCCCAATACCTCAGCGCTTTTTCTGTGTTGTTTGCCCTGCCAAAGTGTTGGGCCAGAATTTCCGGAGAATTCTTGATTGACTCAGTGCTGGAGTTCTCAAGAACAAATCCGATGCGCGCATGCAATTCGCGCCGGGCCTTGCGTGTGAGGCCATCGTAAATGGCGTCTTGAACCAACGCGTGTTTGAACTTGAAAACACCGTCCACCGTGTCCGAAGCAGCAACCAACAGGCCAGCGTCGATCAAAACTGCTAGAATGCGGCGCGCTTCGTCGCGTTTTACCCTGGAAATTCTGGACAGAAGAAGTTCAGAGAACTCCCGGCCAATCACGGCGGCACAGCCTACGAGTTTGCGTGCCTCGGGTGACCTGTCCAAACGTGAAAGCAATGAGTCGTACAGTGTTGCCGGGATCGTCACGTAGTCACGCTGACCGAAAGTGCCCTGCTTTACACCTGTGTCTGAAGCCATGTTGGCACAGACGGTCTTGGTCAGTTCCTCGAGAAAGAATGGAATACCGTCCGACTTATGCAAAATTTGCTGTTCCAGTTGCTCTGAGATGGGCATGCCCGGAGACCAGTTTCGAATGATCTGGATGCCCTGTGCGCGAGAGAGCCGGTTGAGCCTCAAACTGGAAACGGAATTCTGGCGATTGATTTCACCGATTTCATCCTGTCGTGATGTAATGACCAGAAATGCCCTGTGGTTGGGTATTTCAGCAGCAAGGGCATGCAGAAGCTCCAAAGACGTGGGGTCTGCCCAATGCGCATCTTCAAAAAGGATGATCTTTGGTCGGCCATCATTGGAGTGCAGAAGAATCTTGACGAGGCACCTGATGCTCTCGGCTTTCTGCCTTTCGGTCGACATAGCCGCAGGCGCGTCCTTGTGGGTGTCGAAAAACAGCATATTTGCGATCGTTTCACGATCCTGGTGATCGTGGATGCCTTTTCCGCTTAAGAATGCGTAGAGCTTAACCAGTTTCTTTTCGTCTTTATCGGCGTCGGTTATGTGCGCTTTGGTGGCTACGTAGTCCATAACAGGATGAAGGTAGCTGTTAGTGTAGTAGGACCGACACTCCATCTGCACGGTTTCAGCGTTCACTGAGGCGCTCTGCGTCAGAAGAGCGGTTGTGATCGCTGACTTTCCGATCCCGGCTTCGCCGGAAACTATTGCGATTTGCCCGTCGCCTTCTACGGTTGTCGCCCACAAGTCATTCAGAATTCCAATTTCGTGGGCGCGGCCAATAATCTCACGAGGGAACTCTCTGCTTTGATGAGAGGGGCGTTCGCTGCTGCCAACAGTTCCCAACACTTCGTAGATTTTATGGGGCTCTTCAATTCCGCGCAGTGTTATTCCTTCGTGCAACTGAAAATTGAACCTCTGCCACGCCAAGGAGGCTGTGGTGGAACTTACAAAAACTGAATTCGGCTGCGCCGCACCCTGAAGTCGTGCTGCAAAGTTCGGCGTAAAGCCCAGGATATCAATATCTTCGGATTTTCCCGTTGTTTTCTTGTTCAGTAGAACCTTGCCAGTTGCGATGCCAACACGCACAGCCAGCCTTCTGGAGATTTCAAGGTTTGAATCTTCACTGTATTTTTCAATTGCTTTGACAATATCCAGCCCGGCGTGAATTGCGCGTTCAGCGCCATCTTCGTAGGCATGCGGGTGGCCAAAAAAGGCCATCATCCCATCGCCAAGTCTAAAGGCCACAAACCCATCATAGCGTTCGACGGCAGCGGTCCACAGCGCCCGGCATTCCGAGATCGCCTCGCTCAGATCTTCCGAGTCGAACGTATTTGAAAGTGCCGTCCACCCCACCAAATCGCTGAAAAGGACCGTTATCTGCCGATGCTCAGTTGTGGTTTCTGCATTTGTGTCCAGTCCGCGAACAGGTGCGGTGTCAGATTTGGTTTCAAATGACGCCCGGTAGTGCCGCCGGAACCGCAGACGGTCTCCGATTGGAATTCCAAGCTCAATAAAGTCGGCATCCGTAAGCTCACCGATCATATCCGGTTCAATCGCGGCCTTTTTCATGATGTCGGCGTATTTCCCCAGCCCGGCTTGTTCCAGCCAACTGGACAGGGAGGGAACGATTGGTGACATCTTCAGACAAATCCTGTGCTTTGATTCAAATCCAGTTCTTCAGACGTTTATACGTCAGCACCTTAGCCTAATTGGGCTGGTGGCAGTTAATGTTTCAGTAAATTGGTCTTCTTTGAATTGTGCTTTAGTACCGCTAATCGGTTGAGATATCTAGGCTCTTGTCTGACAATCTTTGGGATTGTTGCTTTAGCGCGGGTTAAAGCTGGTCAAGATTACCGATGCGGAAACCTCTAAGACGGGACCTGATCGGCTGTTCGTATCACATCTTTCACCAGTATCGAGGAAGGCCCCGGTGCTGACAAGCACAACTCGGAAAAGGTAACTATGCCGCCGACCCATCTTGAGGCTTGTTCGAAAAGCCGAGGCTTTGTCCTAGGTGTGCGGGCAAGGGTGATGTGGCGCCGATCTGGGCCAGTGTCAAGCTGGTTTCCTGTGATATCACATCCCACAATTCCCGCAGCCCTGCCTCGCCCTTCGCGGCGATGGCGTACAACAGGATGCGCCCCAAAAAGGTGAAATCAGCGCCCGAAGCCAGTACTTTCACGACGTCTTCACCACTGCGTAAACCGCTGTCGTAGAAAAGAGGGAATTGCGGGCCAACGGCCTGACGAATGGCGGGCAACGCCAGAACCGGGGGAATGGCTGAGTCCAGTTGCCGACCGCCATGACTGGAAACTTGAATGGCATCTACCCCAGCCTGTTTTAGCCGCAGCGCGTCTTCGGCATCCAGGACACCTTTTACAACCAGCTTGCCTGCCCATCGGTCACGCAGGCGAGCGAGATAATCCCAATCTGCGCGGGCGCGAGATTCGGTGCGGTCAAAAGTGCCGTCGGGGAAATTCGCCATTTGTGGTTTGCCACGGAAAAGAGTGCTTAGTGACCAGCGTGGATGCATGGCGAAATCGACAAATTGCCGTGGTCCGATCCGAAACGGCATCTTGAAACCGTGGCGCAGTTCGCGCGGACGTCGGCCAACTTCTGGCACGTCCAGGGTCAGAACCAATGTGCCATAGCCAGCCGCTTTGGCCCGGTCCACAAGACCCATCGCGCTGCTGCCGTCGCCGCTGAAGTAAAGTTGGAACCACGCGTGGCCTTCAGCGACTTCGATGATCTTTTCCAACGGAGTCGATGCCACGGTCGAAACCCCATGTGGGATTTTGTAGTCGGCCGCCAGACGTGCCAGCATTAGGTCCGCTCCGGGCGCGGCCAGATTGCACATACCCATGGGAGAGATGCCAAACGGCCTAGCAGCGGCATGGTCAAAGACGGGAAGGTCCAGGCTTCGGTCGCTGACATCCACCAGCACCCGTGTACGCAGGCGAATGTCCTGCAAGGCGCGCCGGTTCAACTCCGCGCCGTGCTCTTCACCCGCGTTGCCATCCATATAATCAAACACCATCCAAGGCAGACGCCGGCGGGCGATCCGCCTGGCATCCGCGCTGGAATGGATCTGGCCGGACGGCAGCATGGTCGAGACCTCAGGCCTGAACAGCTTTCATGAAGCGGTCACGGATCACCACCGGGTCCATGGTGATGACGGGCATCTTGGCATTGCCGCTTTCGCATTTGGCCACGATGATGGTCATCTTGTCTCCGGCCAGCGCGTCTTCGACAGCCTGTTTTGTATCCTCGGCCCGGCATTCGACCACATTCTCGCAGCCGCAGGCGGAAGCGACCGCCGCCAAAGAGGTTTTCTGCCCCGCATAGGTCGGCTGATCGCCGGTGGAGCCATATGATCCGTTATCAACGATCAGCAGGATGAAATTGTCCGCCACATTGTTGGCGATCGTGGGCAAAGTCCCGAAATTGGTCAGAACTGAGCCGTCTCCATCGATGGCAATCACCTTTTTGTCCTGCGCAAGCGCCAATCCCAAGCCGATGCTGGATGCCAAACCCATTGTGCCAAGCATATAGAAATTGGTGGGCTGATCGTCGATGGCGTGCAGTTCCTGGCTGGGGATGCCGATGTTACAGACCACCAGCTGGTCGCGGATGACAGGAGCAATTTCTTTCAGAATCTCGGATCGGATCATTGGTCTCCGTAGCCTCCCCAGAAGGATGCGTCGGTCAGAATGGCGACCGGCTTGTTGCACATGAAGGTGTATTTCAGGATCGTATCCAGCTCATCCGCGTCACTTTCCTTATGGAAGTGATAGGTCGGGATGTTGAGCTGGGCCAGCAGCGCCTTGGTGTGCACCGCCATTTCAACCTGGCAGGCCACTGGCTCGCGCAGCTCGCCCCGGTATGAAATGAGCATCGGCAGCGGCATCCGGTAATACTGGATCAACGTGGCCAGCGTATTGATTGTCACGCCGATCGCGGTGTTCTGCATGATAATGGCGGGTCGCTTGCCCCCCATCCACGCCCCGGCACACAGGCCCATGCCTTCGTCTTCTTTGTTTGAGGGGATGTGAAAGATCTCTGGGCGCGCTTCGACCTCGTCGATGACACCGGCCAACTGCTTGCAGGGCACGGTGGTCACGAAGCTGATGTCATTGGCCACCAGATCATCAACGATTTTGCTGTGGATGGACATTGTCAGTTCCTTTGTTCACTGACATTCATATCGCGTAAAACGTATGCTTTATTCAATTTAAATTTACTTTACCCTGAATAAAGAGATAGTTTAGTGCGATTTCTAACCATGAGCGAGTGGTTTCATGAGCATCACGCTGTACAAAACCCTGATTGCAATCGCTGAGACTGGCAGTTTTGCGGCCGCCGCCGACAAGGTCTATGTGTCTCAGGCGGCGATTGGACAGCAAATGAAACGGCTTGAGGATCAACTGCAGATCACATTGTTCGACCGCAGCGAACGCACCCCCAGGCTCAATCAAACCGGTTGGGCGCTGGTGCCCAAGGCAAAAGAGCTGGTGCGTGCCTATGACACTATCCTGGACGGCGTGGCTGGTGACGCTGCTTTTGGTGGTGAGTTCAATCTTGGAGCTGTGTCTTCGACCATCCGCAGATTGATTCCAACCACTGTCCGTCGCTTGTTGGAAACTCACCCAGAGCTTCGCGTTCACGTAACTTCGGCCTTGTCCGGAGATTTGCAGACTCAGGTTGAACGCGGCGTGATCGACGCGGCAGTATTGAGTTCGCCGGAAGCCCTGACTTCAGAACTGGAATGGCACCCCTTTGCGGACGAAGAACTGGTGCTGGTGACTTCTCCCGAGGTGACCGATACCGATCCGACGCGAATCCTTGCAGAGCAGCCTTTTGTGCGTCACGCCCGGGATGGGACGGTGGGTGTTCTGGCCGATACTTGGCTGGCCCGAAACGGAATCCGGGTGAGATACGCCATGGAAATGAAATCTTTGGAGGATCTCACAAGCATGGTGGCGCATAACTTGGGCGTTTCTATCGTGCCGAACCTGTGTATGCCCGATCCGGAATTCGCACGGTTGCGTAAGATACCTTTGGACGGCAAACCCGTTTCCCGTGCGCTTGGTGTCTTGCTGCGTGCCGACAGTCCCAGAAAGCGACTAATCAACCTGTTTGTCGACGAAATCCGTACGTCTGTGGCGCAGCGTCCGGCTGCGCACAGTGGTTAAGGTGCGGGGCGCTAGGTTTTTTCAACGGGGTCATCTACGCGAGCGTCCTCGTCAAAACCTGCCTCTTCTTCCTGAACCAAGGTTTCAGCTTGCAAGACACCGGGTTGGGCCGCGCCGATAATGCCCACAACTTGCACTTCACCAGTTTCAGATGGTGCGGCGACTTGAAAGCGTCGGATTAACGCAATCAGCGCAACAGAAAGCCCGATACTGGCCAAGAGCACCTGTAATCCGCGACCTCCGAACAATGATATGGCGTTTGGGCCCAACATGGTTCCGACCAATAGCCCAATGTTCAGCAGCAGAACCATGGTGCCGCTGGCGGGTACGATTTGGGACAATCGGAGTTGATCATTCGCATGAGCGGTCAGGATCGAATAGGTCGGGTACAATCCGATGGCGATCGCTACAAAGCCGTAAACGATATATGAGGGAGACGTGTTGACCGCCATCCATGCCCCAGACACCGCCACGATAACACCCAAGCCGATGACAACGTAGCGCCTGTCAGTGTGATCGGATATCCAGCCCACAGGGTATTGAACAACAGCACCGGCAATCAGTGCCGCCACCAGGGCACCCGAGGCCTGTGCGGCTGAAAACCCTTGTTGCAAGGCGTACAAAGGCAAGGTGATGTAATGTGCCGAGACGCCGATGCTGACCAGAACGATGCCAATTACAGCGATGGGCGAGACCTTGTATAATCGCGTCACAGGCATGCGTTCCGGAACCGTATAGTCTGGCGCTTTGTTGCCGGAAAGTAGCAGCGGTACGATAGACAAAGAAATAAGGATCGAGACGGTGCCGAACAGCAGATTGCCCGTCGGATCAGGAAAGCCAACAAGCGCGGTACCTAACGCAGGCCCTGCAAGCTGGATAATGAAGTAGAGCGACAGCACTTGCGCACGCGTATTGTTTTCGGATTTGGCGTTCAGCCAGCTTTCGGTGATCACGTAGAGCCCAGGGTAACAGAACCCTCCCAAAAAGCGCATGACGCTCCAACTAACGGCGTCGCTGGTCAGCAGGTGTACGATTGCTGCGATGGACACCAAAGATGCAAGCGCTGAAAAGGCCCGAATATGCCCGACGTTTTCCACCAGACGCGGGGCCATCGCCGTTCCCGCAAGCGCGCCCAGAGGATAACTGGCCTGCATGACAGAGATGGTAAAGTCGCTAAATCCCAGGCTTGCCCCGCGAATTGTAAGCAGAGTTGCCAACAGGCCATTGGCGACCATCAGCATGAGCATCCCTAAGAACAGGGCCCAGTTTTCATTTAGTGCGCGTATCATGCCCCATGGCTAGTGCGGACCGGATTTGGAATATACCAATCCCGCGACATGCGGATGTCGCGACGAGCCAAAGACAAATCTTTCAGTTTAAATCCGGCACTTTGCCAGTCGTTCAGGAATGCTCAGACCGGAAGGCAACAGAGATCCAACAGTCTTTGGAAACCCGCGTTATCAAGCCCGTCGAATTGCAGCGCCAGTTCTGCGATTTCTTGCGCACGTTCCGCGCCAAGCACAGGGTCGGCAAGATCGTGGAATTTGGCTCGAATCTCAGCGTCGCTGAGGGGCATATCCGCGTCTCCACGCGGCGTTCGGGCAGCATCCTGGATGCGGCGGCCATCGTTCAACACCAAAGTGACTTGAGCCCATCGTTTGTCGGTGCTGATGCGGGTCATCTCGGGGTCGTCAATCAGCTCAATGGTGCGGCTGACGCGCAGGATGTCCGGGTCGCGCAGAGCTGCTGCGCAGAGCTCTTCGATCCCGACCTTGCCCCGCACAATCATTGCAGCCACCGGAAACGCGATCGCATAAGCAAATTCGTCCTGATTTGCGGGCTCATGCCCAGCCAGACGGGTGGCATAGTGGAAGGTGCGGATTTCGACGCGTTCAATCTGGGTATGAGACAGGTTGTGGTGTCGCATCATCTCTTTGACGGAGTCGAGTGACGGATGTGCCCAGCGACAACAGGGATACGCTTTGTAATGCGTGTGATCGACCAACCGCCAGCCAGATCCCAGATCAGCCCAGAAAGCGGCTGCGTCCTCGCCTTCACAGGTCAGGGCAGGGGCACCAGTAAAGCCTTCCATCGCAAGATAAGCCGCCGTTACACCAGACGGCGCGCCCCATCCAACCCCATCCCGCACCATGGTCGGATGATCAATGCAGCGCATCATCTGGCTGCGCGGGCCGTGGTATTCCCCAATGCCAGCTGCTTGGCGGATTTGCTCGGCTGTTCCTCCAAGTAACTTGACACCTGCTGCCGCAACGCCGACGGCAGTCCATGCCCCGGATGTGTGGTAGTCAGCGCAGGTCGCGTGCTGCGCCAACCCTGCGCGGTAGGAGAGTTCGTACGCGGTGGCCAGCACCTCGGCAAAGCGGCGACCGCTTATTTGTGGGGCGCTGGCTTGAGCCATAGCGATCAGGGCGGGAAAGATCGCTGACCCCGCATGACCCTTGCAAGGTGTTGTGCCGTCGTGTGCGTCAATGCTGTCTACAGTGAACGCCCCGGCCATAGCTGCGCCAACCGGGCTGACCGCCCGCCCATCCATAAGCATCTGTGAGTGTCCGGCCCCACCTGCGCCAAAAATCAGCGGCGCAACGCGTCGCGCGATATCTGACAGTTCTGTAGTGGACCCGACGGCTGCGACCCCCATCGTATCAAGAAATGATCTGCGCAGTGTCCACAGTGCTTCTTCGGGCAAATCATCGTAGTGCAGGCCAGCGGCGAACATGTCAAATCTCTGGCTCATGAAATAATGTCCTCGCAAATTCCGGCCCCGGTGAAGCGACCATTATCCCGAGCGGGTCGAAAAACAAGACGTTCCCATTTCGATTTGGCGGTTACGGAGCTCGATGAGAAACACTCAATTTCTTGGGCCGGGGCGAGTTCAATCCAGAGATACCCATAGAACCTTTGCGTCTTCCTTGCTGGTCGAAATACATCCATGTCCCATCCCGCTGTCATAATACAGTGAATCCC
This sequence comes from Ruegeria sp. HKCCD4884, assembly GCF_013110855.1. Classification (NCBI taxonomy): domain Bacteria; kingdom Pseudomonadati; phylum Pseudomonadota; class Alphaproteobacteria; order Rhodobacterales; family Roseobacteraceae; genus Ruegeria; species Ruegeria sp. HKCCD4884. The sequence continues at coordinate 6,317 of NZ_WVRJ01000020.1, read as the reverse complement.
CGGCCTTCATCGGCAGCGGCCGATAGTGTTCCGACAGAAAGATCAGCTCACCGCTTAGGACATACATGAACTCCTCGCCGGAATGGCGCACAAGCGGATCGAACTCGGACATATCTCGTGCCCGGATCGTCGCAATATAGGGCAGCATGCGTTTGCTGGTCAGGTCCGAACACAGCAGTTCGTGCAGATAGGTCGCGGTTTCCCGGGTCTCGCCCTGACCTTTGGCCGTGAAATCGCGCCGGCCCGATATGCCGGATTGGCCTGTTTCCAAGAACAACTGTGGTGGGTTCATATCCAACGCCTGGGTCAGGCGGCGCACGATCTCGAAGCTGGGCTTGGTTTGGTTGTTTTCAATCTTTGACAAAGTGGAACGACCGATTCCCGCTGCGCGCCCGGCCTCTTCCAAAGTCCAGCCTTTTTCCCGCCGTGCATCGCGAATGGACCGGCCCAACGCCGCGCCTTCGTCCTCTTCGTCTTGGACAGAACCTTCATTCCAATGGTCGTCGCCCATCAATTTCCTCCCGATTTATCGCAGGTTACAGATTCCCCCGTAAACACGCAATATCACGAATATGAGAATTATGTTGCTAAGAGGAGCGAAATTCCACTATTGGAAACAAAGTTTCGAGCTCAGGATTCGAAAGCGGAGGAGGAAACCATGTTCAAAACGTCGCTGAAAGAGGCTGATCCCGTCATCGCTGCGTCGATTGACCGTGAGGGCGCGCGCCAGGCCGAGCAGATTGAGCTCATCGCATCCGAGAACATCGTTTCTCAGGCCGTGATCGAGGCGCAGGGCTCTGTCCTGACCAACAAATACGCCGAAGGATATTCGGGCCGCCGGTATTATGGCGGATGCGAGTATGTTGACGAGGTCGAATCTGAAGCGATTGAGCGGCTGAAAAAGCTGTTTGGTTGTGAATATGCGAACGTTCAGCCCCATTCGGGTGCGCAGGCGAATGGCGCGGTCAAACTGGCGCTGCTGCAACCCGGTGACACCATTCTGGGCATGTCGCTGGATGCTGGCGGCCACCTGACCCATGGTGCGAAACCTGCCCAATCCGGCAAATGGTTCCGCCCAATCCAATATGGTCTGACCGAAGCTGGCCTGATCGACTATGATCAGGTTGAGGCACTGGCCAAAGCAGAAAAGCCCAAACTGATAATTGCGGGCGCGTCGGCCTATTCGCAAAAGATCGATTTCGCCCGCTTCCGCGCTATCGCTGATGAGGTCGGTGCCTGGTTGCTGGCTGACATGGCACATATTGCGGGTCTGGTCGCAACTGGCCTGCACCCTTCGCCTATCGGTCACGCGCATGTGGTGACATCGACCACGCACAAAACCCTGCGCGGCCCGCGTGGCGGCATCATTTTGACCAACGACGAGGCGCTGGCAAAGAAGATCAACTCGGCGGTATTCCCCGGCCTGCAAGGTGGTCCGCTGATGCATGTAATCGCAGGCAAGGCTGTGGCTTTCGGTGAAGCATTGAAGCCTGAATTCAAGGACTACATGCAGCGTGTGGTCGACAGTGCATCGGCTCTGGCAGATGTGATGATCGCGCGCGGGTGCGACATCGTTTCCGGCGGCACCGAAAACCACCTGATGCTAGTCGATCTGCGCCCAATCGGCGTAACCGGTAAAGACGCCGAAGCCGCGCTGGAACGTGCGGGTTTCACTTGCAACAAGAACAGCGTGCCCGGCGATCCGCAAAAGCCAACCATCACCAGCGGCATTCGTCTGGGTACCGCAGCCGGTTGCAGCCGGGGCTTCGGGCCAGAAGAGTTCAAACAGATCGGCAACCTGATCGGTGATGTTCTGGATGCACTGGCCAAATCACAGGAAGGCGATGCCGCCGTTGAACGGGCAACCCGCGAACAAGTCCGCGCGCTCTGCACCAGCTATCCGATTTACTGAAAGACGACGAAATGACTTATGACCTGATTGTCATCGGCGGTGGACCGGGCGGTTATGTTGCCGCCATCCGCGCAGCCCAGCTGGGCTTGAAAGTGGCGTGTGTCGAAGGGCGCGGGGCACTGGGTGGCACTTGTCTGAATGTGGGGTGCATACCCTCCAAAGCGTTGCTGACCTCCTCGGCCAAATTTGCCGAACTCTCCCATCTCTCCTCCCATGGCATTGAGGTCGGGGAGGCCAGCATAGACGTCCCTGCAATGATGGGGCGCAAGGACAAGATCGTTGGCGATTTGACCAAGGGCATCGCATTTCTGTTCAAGAAAAACGGCGTGGATCTGATCGAAGGCTGGGCAAGCATTCCGGCGGCAGGACAGGTCAAAGTGGGTGACGAGGTTCATGAGACCAAGAACATCCTGATTGCTACGGGGTCCGAGCCTACGCCATTGCCGGGGATCGAGATTGACGAACAGAACGTCCTGAGTTCGACTGGCGCGATTGCGCTGGACAGCGTGCCGGATCATCTGGTGGTGATCGGGGCTGGCGTGATTGGTCTGGAACTGGGTCAGGTCTGGGAGCGATTGGGCGCGAAGGTCACGGTTGTTGAGTATCTGGACCGCATCCTTCCTGGCATTGACGGTGAAATTGCCAAATTGGCGCAAAGGGCGCTCAGCAAGCGCGGTTTGAAGTTCCAGTTGGGGCGTGCCCTGAAATCCGTTGAAGAAAACGCGACTGGTCTGACATTGACCGTGGATCGCGTCGGTAAAGACAAAGAAGAGGTGATCGAAGCCGACAAGGTTCTGATCGCCGTTGGTCGTCGTCCCGTAACTCGTGGACTGGGCTTGGAAGAGCTTGGCGTCGCAGTCGACCCGCGCGGCTTCATCGAAGTGGACGGCAAGTTCCAGACATCTGTTCCGGGCATCTATGCCATCGGCGACTGTGTCCCCGGACCGATGTTGGCTCATAAGGCTGAAGAAGATGGCGTTGCTTGTGTTGAAATGCTTGCGGGGGAAGCCGGACATGTCGATTACAACACGGTTCCGGGTGTGGTTTACACAGACCCCGAGGTCGCCTCTGTCGGTTTGACCGAAGAAGCTTTGAAAGAGGCAGGCACCGAATACGCCGTTGGCAAGTTTGCCTTCATGGCCAACTCGCGTGCCCGCTCTACCGGTGAGACAGACGGTGCGGTCAAGGTTTTGGCAGACCCGAACGGCAAAATCTTGGGCGCGCATATCTGCGGGGCGCATGGCGGCGATCTGATCGCTGAATTGGTTTTGGCCATGACCAAGGGCGCCACCGTGACAGAGGTCGCAGCAACCTGTCACGCGCATCCAGCGATGGGAGAGGCGGTCAAAGAAGCCTGCCTGGACGCCCTGGGCCGCGCAATCCACGCGTAAGAAAGAACAGCCAGATGACTATCCAGCTTCGCCCTCGCCACCCTGAAAAGGCCAAAAAGGCTGACAGTGTCATCCCGCGCAAACCCAAGTGGATTCGCAAGAAAAAGGGCGATAGCGCCGAGTATTACGAAACCCGCCGCCTGATGCGCGAACATAATCTGGCGACCGTTTGCGAAGAGGCTGCCTGCCCGAATATCGGCGAGTGCTGGTCCAAGCGTCACGCCACCATGATGATCATGGGAGAGGTCTGCACACGCGGGTGTTCCTTCTGCAACGTCTCCACGGGCCGTCCCGATGCGCTGGATGCGTTTGAACCGGGTAGGGTTGCCGCGGCGGTGAAAAAATTGGGCCTGCGCCACGTGGTCATTACCTCTGTCGACCGCGATGATCTGGACGATGGCGGAGCCGAACATATCGCGCAGACCATTCGCGCCGTGCGTCATCAGAACCCGAGCACCACGGTCGAGGTTTTGACCCCTGATTTTCTGGGAAAAGGTACCGCCTCAGATATCGTATTTGACGCGGCACCGGATGTTTTCAACCACAATCTGGAAACTGTGCCGCATCTTTATCCAACGGTACGTCCCGGTGCGCGGTATTATACTTCGCTGCGTCTTCTGGATGATGCGAAACGCGCCAATCCCGAGATTTTCACCAAATCCGGCCTGATGGTGGGCTTGGGTGAAAGCCTGAATGACGTGCGGCAGGTCATGGATGACCTGCGCGCCGCTCAAGTCGATTTTCTGACGGTCGGCCAATACCTGCAACCGACCCCGAAACATCATCCAATTGACCGGTTCTGGTCACCGGAGGAGTTCGCCCAACTGGAACAGATCGCACGTTCCAAGGGCTTCCTGCACGTGTCGGCAACCCCGCTGACCCGTTCATCGTTCCACGCGGACGAAGACTTCGCTGCTCTTAAGCAAGCCCGCCAGCGGGCCATCGCAAACAGGGCATAACCAAACGCAAATGGGAGGGAAACCATGGAAGCGTTAACTTCAATCACAGGGGCCATCAATGGCGTCGTATGGGGGCCGTGGATGCTGGCGCTCATCCTTGGCGTCGGCTTCTTCCTACAGGTGGGCCTGAAATTCATGCCGATCCTGCGCATTGGCACGGGCTTCAGCCTGCTGTTCAAAGGGCGGGAAGGTCAGGGCGAAGGGCAGATTAGCCCGTTCAACGCGCTGATGACCTCGCTGTCGGCGACCATCGGTACAGGTAACATTGCCGGTGTGGCCACTGCTGTCTTCCTGGGCGGTCCGGGCGCCTTGTTCTGGATGTGGATGACCGCCCTGGTGGGCATGGCCACCAAATATGCCGAAGCTGTCTGCGCGGTGAAATATCGCGAAAAAGACGAGCTGGGCAACTATGTCGGCGGCCCGATGTACTACATCAAAAATGGTCTGGGCGCGAAATGGGCCTGGTTGGGCGTTGCCTTCGCTCTGTTCGGCGGCATTGCGGCCTTCGGCATCGGCAATGGCGTTCAAGCCAACGGTGTTGCACAGGTTCTGGAAACAAACTTCGGCATCAATGAATCGATCACAGGCATTGTGCTGATGATCCTGACCGCCGCCGTTATTTTGGGTGGTATCACTCGCATCGGTGCTGTTGCAGGTAAACTGGTTCCGTTTATGGCCATTGCCTACATCGTTGCGGGCCTGCTGGTTCTGCTGATCAACATCGGTTCAATCGGCGCAGCGCTGAGCGATGTGTTCACTTATGCGTTCACGCCTTGGGCTGCCAAGGGCGGCGCAGCTGGTGCAGCAGTGTGGCTTGCCATCCGCTTTGGTGTGGCGCGCGGTGTCTTCTCGAACGAAGCTGGTCTGGGTTCTGCCCCGATCGCCCATGCCGCAGCCGAGACCAAGGGACCTGTAAATCAGGGCCTGATCGCGATGCTGGGGACATTCATCGACACGATCATCGTGTGCTCGATCACGGGTCTGGCGATCATCGCTTCGGGCGCATTGGATGCATCGGTTGCGGATTTCGTGGCCAATGGTGAAACCGAAGGATACAAAGCGATTTCCGGCGCAGCTCTGACGTCGCTGGCCTTTGAAACCACTCTGCCGGGTATCGGTGGGTATCTGATTGCAATCGCTCTGTCGATCTTTGCATTCACCACCATCCTGGGCTGGTCCTTCTATGGCGAGAAATGCGTTGAGTTTCTGCTGGGTGTTAAATCCCTGCTGCCTTACCGCATCCTGTGGATCGTCGCGATCTACTTCGGCGCAACAGCAGATTTGGGCTTTGTCTGGCTGCTGGCAGATACGCTGAACGCTATGATGGCTATCCCGAACTTGATCGCTCTGGCCTTGCTGAGCCCAATCGTCTTCAAGCTGACGAAAGAGTTCTTCGCCTCGAACGGTCAATCGGAAGAGCCCGGCGGAAAAGCTGCCGAATAAGCTCGGCCCTGACGAATGCGGGGGGCCACACCGGCCCCCCGGTTTTGAAACAGAATTCCATACCTCGAGGAGAGACGTGATGGCCACGAAAATCCTGCTGCCTATTGATCACAACGACGAACGCTCGTGGAAGAACGCCCTGCCGCTCGCGCTGGAACAGGCCAAGTTCTACGGTGCCGAGCTGCACGCCGTAGCCGTCATCCCCGAGATCATCCAGCTGCCGAACCTGCCTGCTAACTATGGCGCTGGCGCGAAAGATCACGTTCGCAACGCGGTTCAGGCCATCTTGGATCACGGCAATGCCTCCGACGTGCACGTGCATGTCGAAGAAGGCAGTGTTTACCGCGAAATTCTGAAACTCGCCTACAAGGATGGCTTTGACCTGATCATCATGGCCTCGACCAAAGGCGATTTCCCGAACTACGAGATTGGCCCGAACCTGGCCCGTGTGGTGCGCAATGCGCATTGCACAGTCACAGTCGTTCGCGACCAATCCCGTTGATTGAAAGGTTGGTATGATGACCGATATTAGACGCACGCCCTTGTACGATTTGCATGTTGAGTTGGGTGGTAAGATGGTTGATTTTGCGGGTTGGGAGATGCCTGTCCAGT